>JAHFTU010000038.1 GCA_023269295.1 Candidatus Woesearchaeota archaeon
CACTCGCTTTCATTCTTCACAATCATGCACAGGGTTATTGGCATACTACGGCTGCGCAAAGCCAATTAAATAAACTTTTTGATAAAAAACCAAGCTTTCCAGCCACAGTTGGCTCCTAATGCTAACAGCAAACCAAAAAGCTTAAATACTTACATTTGTATACAAACGTATATGTTAGTGTCAAACACATCCACGCTAGTATTGCTGGCTAAAATAGACTGCTTGGAAGCCTTTATTGAGATATCGCCTAAAATTGAAATACCGGCACAAGTCAAGCAAGAAGCGCTCTTCAAAGAAGATGCGTATTATGCCAGAAGAATTAAGCAGCTAATTGGTGATAAGAAGATAATCGTCCAAGAGGCTAATAAAAATAAGATAAGCGGCATCACGTCGCAATTCCATCTTGATGAAGGCGAAGCGGCAGCGTATGTCCTATATGACGCTAAAAAGCACAAGGCCATACTGACTGATGACGGGGAACTAATAAAACTGTGCAAGCTGCAAAAAGTGCCATTTATCTGCGCAATGGCAGCAATTATACGTATGTTTGAGAAAAAAAAGCTAACAAAGGAAGAAACAATGAATAAACTAAAAGATTTACACGAAATCGGAAGATACTCACTTGAGCTTTATGACTATTTTAGGAACGAGGTGAAATAGAAAAATGGAAACTGTATCATCGCGCTTGGATTTGGATTCTGTTAACCTTTTTGGCAAAGTTTTGAAAGAAAAACGCTCAGAAGTGGTAAGAGAACTGGTCGAATATGGCAAAAGAAGCAAAGCCGCAGAGCTTTATAAAGAAAAAAAAGTAAGCCTGGGTTTAGGGGCTAAACTTGCCGGCCTAACACTAAGCGAGTTTATTGACCTTCTTAGGTACCATAACGCATACTTAAATCTGGAAAAGGAAGATGTCGAGCTGGCCATTAAAACAGCAAGAAAAGCAATTTAAACCCGCATTACAATAGCTGCATTACCCTAGAAAAGTTTGATTAAAAAAGTTGGTTTGCTCTTAGAACACATGAGGTATAAACCTGTACTTTACCTTCTTTGCGTATTCTTGGTATTCCGGATCAGCTATCAGGTGGCGCTCTTCGGTTATCGCCCTTAGGAAGTATATCAGCGTCCATGCCACCATGCTCATGACAATTCCGGCCGCGTGCGCAGGATTAGTGATGTGTAGCACAGGGATAACTGTCACCCACCATGCGAGGTTTTTCGCTATGTAAGCGGGGTGCCTCACGATTGCGTACGGGCCTCTTGAAACAATTCCCCGGTTTGTCAGATTGGAGCATTTTGCTCCCAACGCTACTGTGGCTGAAACGTAAATGCCGAATAAGGCCAGCACTGCCAACCGCATTATGAATGTCAGGCCTTCAGTTGAAAATTGTGAGTAATCGTTAGCGTACCAGTTTGCATAGTTGCCAATAACGTCCGTGAATGGCGGGTAACACACCAGCGCAACCATCCAGCCGAAAAAAGTAGGCTCTACAGAGCGCACCTTATTGCCCAGCCATGAGGACTCTATAGAGTAGCCGAATGCGAAGTATGCTGTGTCTATGAGCAGAAGCAGCGCCAGGGCTAAAGGGTAGATTATCCCGTTGAAGGCAGGCATGGTAAGAGCATAACCATGGTTTTGCCACATCCGGAAATTATTCTGCACGTCATGGAAATTGCCAAAAAGGAAATTAATCATAAGGGGCAGGAAAAATATCTTGACAAGCATGAAAAGCAGGACTGTTTTCTCGCCTGGGTCAATCCTTGGAGGAGGCTGGCTTGTCCTTAATGTGAAGTTCCCTATGTAATCTTTTGTATCGCGCGCGAGCCTTCTTAAAATTTTCAGCAACGTGGCGCCTTTTGATTCCCTGACGTGCTTTGCCGGCATAAAAACGTAAAGGATAAATCCTATTACGGTGTAAGCGGCAGCCAGCCAAAAAAGCAGCTGCTGAGTATCATGGCGAAGAAAGCTAACATAGTACTTGTTGGTCCTGTAGAAAATCAGCGCGATCCATATCAATACTACGTTTGAGAAGTAGTATTCAAGCCTTTGCCTAAGCTCTACCTGTGGCAGCATTACCCTGCCTGTGGGGCTGTTGTTTATAAAAATATCGAACACAAACCCCGACTCGCACCTGCTGCTTTGCCTTTGGCACCAATAAACCTGCCGAAAGCTTCGCCACTGGCTTTACTTGGCTAAATTGGTTACCTTTATATACTGGCCAAAACTCGCAATCTAAGTACAAGCTGGTCCTTAAAAAATCAGGCGTACTAAGAGAATTAGAAAGCATCAGAAGGTGAAAAGAAAATGGGATATGGAGAAAGATCAGGCGGCGGTAGTGGAGGCGGCTTCAGGGGAGGCGGCTTTGGGCCAAGAGAAATGCACAAGGCAGTATGCTCTGACTGCGGGCAGGAATGCGAAGTGCCATTCAAGCCAGCTGAAGGCAAGCCAGTTTACTGCAGAGACTGCTACCAGAAGCATAAAAAGTTCTAATTACAGTTTCTGTTTTTTATTTTCTTTTATTATTTTTTCTTTCCTTCCAGTTGCAGCTCTGAGTTCACAATTCCGCAGCAGCGGAATGTGCAAATCCTGCATCGGCAGGATTGCACAGTCGGCCACTGCCGACTTGTGCAATCGGCTGCTGCCGATTTGCACTTCACACGGGATATCTGCCCAGCAAAGGTTTTTAACCCGCAAAGCTATCCTAGTCCTATGCCTCGCACAATCATGCACGTGGACCTTGACGCCTTTTACGCTGCAGTCGAGCAGCGCGAGCACCCGGAGTGGAAAGGGTTGCCTGTGGTAGTAGGTGCTGACCCAAAAGGTGGTATTGGTCGCGGTGTTGTCAGCACCTGCAGCTACGAGGGGAGAAAATTCGGGATACGCTCGGCAATGCCAATATCGCAGGCCTACCGTCTCTGCCCAGTTGCAGTCTTCGTAAGGCCAAATTTCCCGCTCTACATAGCAGCATCCAATGGTGTCATGGGCATTCTCCGCAGCCATGCTGGCAAGTTTGAGCAGGTAAGCATAGATGAAGCGTTTATTGATGTTTCAGGCAAGATAGACGGCAGCAACAGGGAAGAAATTGAAAAATTCGCTGCAGCCATAAAAAATGAAATACGTAAAAAAGAGCAGCTTAGCTGCAGCATCGGGGTTGCTTCAAACAAATTAGTGGCTAAGATTGCCTCGGACTTCAAGAAACCAGACGGGCTGACCATAGTGCCAGATGGCAAAGAAAAAGATTTCCTTTCACAGCTGCCTGTGCGAAAACTTACAGGCGTTGGCGAGAAAACCGAGATTGCCCTCAAGGAGCTGGGCATCACCACAATTGCCGAGCTTGCTTCGATGCCGCAGGATTTCATGCTCAGGGAATTTGGCAAGATTGGCCTATATCTTAAGGAAGCGGCTAATGGCATAGATGACAGCGAAGTCGAGGAAAACTATGAGATAAAATCCATTAACCGCAACACGACCTTTGACGAGGACACAAAGGATGAGGCGTTCATTCTCGCGGCGATTGATGAGATGCTTGAGGATGCCCATAACCACCTCTCAGCAGATAATTTCCGCTGCAGGACAGTTGGCATCAGGGTGAGGTTTGAGGATTTTGAGACCCACACAAAGGAAAAAACGCTGTCAGAGGCAACAACAAGCTTAGACGTAATGAAGGTAACTGCAAAACAGCTGCTGCAGCCTTTCTTCAGCGATGCAAGAATGATAAGGCAAGTCGGAATACGCCTCGCAAACCTTGAGGAAGTGGACAAGAGGCAGAAACTCGTTCACGAGTTTTTCAGCTAATCCTCCGCAGCAACCTTTAAAAAGCATCCCTCAGTACGTTTTTGATTAACCCTTTTTGACGAGAAGGTTTTTTGATAAACCTTTTTTTTAAAAAAAGGTTTGCCCCGTTCGTTCAGTCCGGTCAAGGACACGGCCCTTTCGGGACCTTTTTTGGCGAGCAAAAAAGCTCCACCAAAAAATCCACATGACGAAGAAAGGCCGGGACCCGGGTTCAAATCCCGGACGGGGCATATTCTTAATCCCTGATTGTTGCACATTTTGATTGGTGTTTAAGAGCGAGGTGTGCAACAATGAAGGGCATGATAGTTTTGGCTAACGGTCAGATAGACATTCATAGGAGGGCTAACACCTGCAACAAAAGCAGGAATAGGTGGTTGGAAGGTAATAAGTGGATGGAACTGCGCACAAAGAGCTCCCAGAACCAACCGCAACGCACCAAAAAGGCAGAAAAATGCTAAAACAACCTAACACGCACCAGAACCTTAATTCATAAGTTTTATAAACCCAAAAAGACACCGACGAACGAGAGGCAAAAATTATGGCAATGAAAAAAGGGATTGTGCTATTGTTGCTGCTGATGATTGTAGCGCTAGGCACCGTTGCTCTCGCGGCTGGTGCGGATGACAAAAATAAAGCTAAAGATGCTGATGACCTGCAGAGCTACGCTGACAGGGCAGCCTGCAACATTGACTTTCATTCCAAAGTAATAAGCGGCACTGCTGACAGGGTGCCACAGGCCGCGGCATTGAAGGACTGGGCAGCCAAGATAGCCCGTGATGAAAGCCAGCTTAAAAACCTCGCCGCAGCTGGCGATGCTGACGCTTTCCACAAGTTTGTGAAGGAAACTCTGTCTTCGGACTTGAAAGCTGCTGACTCCGCAGTGCGCGATGAAAGGAAAAACTTCAAGGCATACAACACTACAGAGGATACCAAGGAAGCGTTAAAAAATGATTACAAAACCGGACACGACGCCTTTGCTGCATGCGAGAAGCAGGGCAATATCAAAGTAGCCCAGCAGAGGGTCAATGCTTATTCGCGCTTCTTATCCCAGAGGCAGGACGAGCTTGATAAGCTGGCTAAAAGAAACATAACAACAACTGGCGTCTCTGCGATAATTGCTGACGCGCAGACCACAATAGTCAAGCCGCTTCAGGATGCTGTTGGCAGCGCGGATGCAGAGAAAGCAACAGCAGCGCTAAAGCAGTACTGCTTATTCGACGGCTGCAGAAACGGCACAAATTTCCACTTTTCAGCAAAGTTCGAGCAGGCGAGGCTGGCGGCTCTACTGGCTCAGGTAAAGCCAGAGGCAGATGCCGCAGGCCTATCATCACAACTAGCCAAGATTCAAGGAAGTCTTGACGACTCCAAATCAGCACTGCGTTCAGTCGGAACGGCTGACTACAAAAGCACTCAGAGCAATCAGGTTTGGAGCCCGCTTAAGTCAGCAGCAGAAGCCCTGAGAAAGCTGCGCCAGGACCTCAACGCTGCCAAAAAAGCAGAAATGGAAAAGATGAAGGAAGAAAGGAAAGCAGAACAGGAGAAAAAGAAGGGAGAGCAGCAGGCTCAAAGATCAAACAGGACAACAGCGCCTGCAAAACCAGCTCCTGCCCGTACAAACACAACTTAGGATTGATGCAACATGAAAAAAACACTAATATTTTCCCTGGCAATTGCGATTGTTGCAGTGTCGCTCTTTGTTTATGGCTGCGGTCCAGCAGCGCAAGCGCCTGAAAAAAAGGCGCCAGCAACCAGCGAGCCCGTTGCTCCGCCAGCATCAACTGTAAGTCCCCTAACGCCACCAGCGGCTGTAGCTCCTTCCCCAGCCGCAGCAGAACAAGCGAGTGCCCAGCCCGTTCCTGAATCAGTCCCTGACTCAGACTTTAGCGTGAACCCGGGCCCTGCCGAATCCAACCCTGCAGACCTGCCAGAGCCGAGCGCGCCCTAATGACATTGCAGCTTGGCTTGGCCAAACTTTCAGGATTTCTCATTTAGGAATAACTTTTAATATGATCCTGTTTTCCCAGTGCTTTCATGGGGGACATTTTTTCGGTTTTTCTACACGCCTCTGCTATGAGGGAGATGTACAGGATCGTAACGCCTTTCGGCGCTGAGTACCTTCCCGGAAGCACTACGGTTTGGGTACTTGCTGCGCCAAGAGTTGCCATTGCGAGGCCACTGGCCGACGTGCCAAGGAATTCTCTCATTGTGCGCTTTGCAGAGTATTCCCCAGACTCGCTTGACAGGCTTGACTTTCACCTTTCCAGCCCTGATAGCGGGAGCGAGCTTTACCGAAAGGCAAAAGGGATTGTTTTCAACCTCGGGATGAGCAATCCAGCGAAAAAGAAAAGGATTGGCTATTCCAGTAGCGACGTTCTTGAGTCATTCAGGCCGCGCTTGAGCGAGCTGCTGATAAGGGGGCTGGCTGGCACTGCTGATGAAAGCCTTGAGGCTGCCGGGGTTATGCCTGGTGAGGAGCTGGAGGCGCGCCTTAGCTATGCTAGCCGCAGGGATTTCTTCAAACAACAGTACGGTGCCATGGCAACCGCGCTTGAGAAGATTGTTGCAGAGGCAGAGGCAAGGCAAGGCACGCCTCATGCTGACCGTTCCACTATCCTTGGCTATCTCAAGGGCGAAATAAAAACACCAAAACAAGGAAGGTGGGCTCTCCTTAGACTGTTCGCAGGCTTAAACGACGAGTTCCAGAGGATGCACGAAAGCCGCAATGAAACATCATTTACCAGCCAGGAAGGATTCTACTGGGCGGTCAGAATGTTTGACCTCATGAGAATTTTCCTGCGCAAGAGGCAAATTTTCGTGAACGGAAGGCATGAAGGGCAGGAAGCTTTGCAACCAAGAAATGGCAACTGGGATTACATCCCTGCTGGCAAGGCGTTTGCTGACTTCATGAGAGGGCAGGTTGAACCTATTGACAAGTTTTATGATGCTGTGAGAGTTCTTGACATTTCCCAAATTCATGAGTCGCTGTCAGCTTATAATGCAGAACTGAGAAAGCAGGTTTCTGCAGACAGCTCAAAAAGAAAAGGCATTTACGTCCCTGGGAAATCGCCTGATGCGCCCGAGCCGCAGCTTACTGTGAAAACGCCAAAAGAGCTTTGGGTGGATTTTTTCTCGCTTTACAACATCTGCAACATGCATTTTCTTCTTTACCTCGGGCAGATTGGGAAAAAGCTGTATGTCGACCGGTTCGGAATTGGAAAATCCCCAGTGCCTAGCGTAGTGACTCATCTTGTTCCGCCCGCAACCCCCCTTCTGAAGGCTGACTCCTACGGCGACACTGGCGAACAGGACTTTCAGGAGGAAAGGCAGATGGGCAGGCTTGAGCAAAGTCTGATTGATGGTGTTAATGAGGGCGTGATTGATTCTGCCCTGCAGCTTCCCCAAGGAACTTTCCTGCGGCTTTTCGGCGTAATGAGGCAAATGGCAGCCCAGGTGCCTGCTGAGATGGCGGTGAACTCGTTCCTTACGTCGCGAATTGAGGAGCTTGAAAGTTACATTGCCTCAAAAAAAACGCTGACGCACGAGGAGCGAGGCAGAGTGCTGCAGGCCGTGAACCTTAACGGCATAGTGACCAACAGGGAAGATAGAGGGGCACTTGCTACGTTAAAGGAGAAAAGGACTCGCGTTATGAAAAACTATTCCCTAAAATATGGTGGTGATGTTTTGAGAAATTTTCGCGGGATTGACCTGACACAGCACCAGCCACAGCTTTCGCTAATAAACCCTGGCCGGAACCACAACCATTATGACCCGTCAGCTGACATGTTTACTTCAATGCTCTCGGTTTATAACCTTACTGCCCTCGGAAAGCACGCCTACAACGCCACGCCTGCAAACCTCATGAGTCCTTTGCCGGAAATCGCGCGCGTCCTTGTGGTTGCAAGAGAACCCACCATCCTTCCAGCCCTACCCGGACACAAAAGCATTTAAACCTGCCCTGAGTGCCCTTTAACTGGCCTTATTTGGAATTAGGTTTTTGATAAACCTTTTTGCGAAAAAGGTTTGCCGGGAGTGGGCGATCCGGTGCGCCTGTCTGCCTCGAATGACCTTTTTCCCCGCTGCGAGCGGGCAAAAAGCTCAACCAAAAATGGTAAGCAGATTTCCGAAAGGATATCGGGGTTCAAATCCCTGTCCCGGCGTTCCTTCTAAAACCAGAAACTTTATATACTTGTAACATCTATTAGTAGAAATATTACTAATTGGTGTTAAAAATGGAAGGCCTCTCGAGAAAGGAAATGGAAATTGTTTCGTGGCTTGAATTTTATGACAAATACTTTTTTTCATCATCGGAAATCGATAAGTTTGCAAAAAGCAAAACGCAGCGCTACAATTTTATCAAGCACTTAGTAAAGAAGAAACGGATCGTTAAACTGAATAGAGACAGATACTACCTCATAACAATAAAAGCAAAATCTGGAAGCTGGGCAGAACACTCCTTCATTCTGGCAGATGAAGCCTGTGGCGGCAAGGATTATTCAATCGGTGGCTGGGCGGCGGCCAACTATTGGCATCTAACGGATCAAATTCCCATGCAAATTGATGTTTACACCACCAAGCGACAAGGCATATTGAGGGTTCTCAACACCCGCATTGTTTTTCATCGAACCACTAAAAGAAGGGTAAGCAGCGTTGTTGTGGGAAAAATTGCAAATCACGCTTTCAGAATCGAGAAACAAGAGGATTCAAAAAAATGGCTGAAATCAAAAAGATAAGCCCCAGAGAATTCGCAGATGTTGCCTCGCAGCACCCCTTTAACAATACCCTGCTCACTAAAGATTATTACGTTACAATATTTCTCTACCTTTGCAAAGATATTGATGGCTTGTATTTCAAAGGAGGGACTGCTCTGCAGAAAATCTTTCTTGACCACCACAGGCTAAGTGAAGACATTGATTATACAGTCACCGTAGAAATAGAAGAGGCAAAAAGAAAGATAACGGAAGCGATAATGGCCAGTAAGCTTGCAATTAGCATCACGAAAGATAAGGATGTTGAAGGATTCACCCGCCTAGTTGTCCATTACAAGGGATTTGGTGATGAAGAGGGCACCGTCTTCATAGACTTAAACAAAAGAGCCAAGCTGCTCCTTAAGCCAGAACGGCATGAAATCAAGCACTTTTATGCGGAGCACATCCCGACATTCTCAGTTAATACACTAGCAAGAGACGAAATGTTCGCTGAAAAAATGGCTGCCACCGTTGGCAGGAACCGGCCTCGCGACCACTACGATGTTTACACAATAATTAAAGCCGGTTTACCAATAAATCTTGAACTCGTGAAGCAGAAGTGCAGGCAGTCAGGCGTCGAATTCGACATCCAAAGGATGTTCAGCAAGGCGGACAAGCTCAAAGCGCGGTGGGACAGGGATATGATACCGTTGCTGGCTGAAGAAATCCCTTTTCCTGAAGTCATGAAAACACTGGCGAGGCACTTCAAGCTCAAGGAAGCGAAGGAGGCGAAAAGAGATAAACGCAGTTCATGAATCTGCCATGCTTATGTGCCGCAGGTATACGATTATATGCCCCGGGTATATGATACCGTCAACGCCAAAACCCCGGGGTTTGCCAAAAATATCTTACGCTAAGAATTGGACCTTCCATCCGAAATCCTAACAAGATAAACAAGTTATCGACCCTCCTGTCCCGGCGCTTATTTTCAAATTTTCATTGCAGCTTGGGCAGCAATCGCTTTTTCATATATGCCAAGAACTTTTTGGGTGACTATTTCCCAGCGGTAATGCTTAAGGGCGCGCTGCCGCCCTTTTGCACCCATTTCCCTTCTCATGCCTTTATCATGGACAAGAGTTTCCAAGGCTGCTGCCAATGCGATTTCGTTTTTTGGCTCAACCAAAATCCCCGCACCTGTCTGGGCAAATCCTGAGACGCGACCAGCTGCGCTATTGCTTTTATTGGTATCTTCCAATACAACTTCCCTATATCCATCAATGTCAAATGCGATGACTGGCCTGCCGGAAGCCATTGCCTCAACAAGGACCATGCCGAAGCTTTCTCCGTGGGTTGCTGGCGAGCAAAAAATGTGCGACGCTGCGTAATACCGAGGCAGCACTTTTAAAGGAACATTTCCGGCAAATACTATGCCCTTGCTGTTGCCGGATTTTACTATGACGCGCGTTTCCCTATCCGGCTTCCCTGGGCCTGCAATTATCAGCCTCGTCTCAGGGCACCTGTCGTGAAGTGTATTGAATGCCGACACCAGGTATTTCAGCCCCTTTCTTTTCTCATTTTTTCCTAATCTCCCTACGAACAGGATGTTAACTTTGCCATCAAGGTAATTTATTGCGCCATCGGCAGATTTTTCAATTGGCCTTACCGTCGGTGAAAAGCGGCGAACGTCCACGCCGTTGGGAACGATGGCGTATTCGCCTGGAAAATACTTTGATATGAAGTTTTTTGCTGCTTCTGAAACCGCAATTCTCGCCCGGATTTTTTTTGTGAGCCTGTTCATCTGTGCCGCTTTCGCGATTTTGCTGTACGCCCTTATGAGCAGGTTGTGGGGGCTGTTGGAATGCGATGTTGTTACTATAGCGCTGATGTTCGGGTCAGCACAGGCCAGAACCACAATTCCCAATGCCAGCACGCCCGGCTCATGGATGTGGAGAATATCATAATTTTTTGTAAGTATCTGCCTGCGGATTTTGGGGAAATTCCAGAATGAGAAAGTGACTCTCGCTACCGTACCTCCTTGCATTGGTATTGGTATGGGTTTTCCTGCGGAAATCACGCCATCAAAATTTTTGACAGAGCTAGGAGCTATGATGTCAACCTCATGCCCAACTTTTCGCACAAACCTTGCGAACTGGAGAACGTGATTGGCAACGCCGCCAGGATGTGCAATGTCGTAAGGGCAAACAAGCGCGATTTTCATTTCTGCTGGGGGTGTTCTGGGCAGTTAAAAAGCTTTGTCACAGGAAGAAAATATGTCGGGAGCGAGACTTTCAGGACCCTTTTGCTCGTTGCGACTCGCAAAAGCGCCCCCGGAAAACGTACTGTGTTTTTGGTCGAGCTTTTTGCGAACTGTGTGAGCAAAAAGGTCGGTTTGAACTCGCGACAACGGCGTCTCCCCATTCTGCTAGAGTAAGTTCATCGCCGGCAACGCCAGCTCATCGCTCAAACATATGAGCGCCGCACTCTAGCCAGGCTGAGTTATCCCGACATAACAAGTTTGGCATCTCAAGCAGCTTTTAAAGGTTTTTAATAAAAAAA
>JAHFTU010000039.1:0-8538 GCA_023269295.1 Candidatus Woesearchaeota archaeon
AAAACATGGCCAGCTTTGAACAAAAAACAGTTGAATCCTTCAGGGCGGCAAAGTCCGACGTGGACGAGCTCAAGCGCAGCATGAACGAGTGGATAATCTTCCTCGACAACAGCCTGCGGGATACAAAAGAGCAGGTGAGATTTCTAGAGAGACGGGTTGCCGAGCTTGAGTCTGAGATTGAGACAATGTGGCGAAGATAAGCCTGTAATAATTCTAAACTATCGGCTTGTCTTCCATCGCCTTTGCAACCACGTCGTGGACGTCGATTGCTATGCCAACTGCGACAAAAAGGGTGAATGCTAACCCAGACAAATTCATGAATTTGGCCAACAGTACTGCAATAAGAGTCATTGTTCCGAGCCTTATCCAGTCGTCTATGGACGTCAGGAACTTTGTTTTCCACACAACCAGCTGCCAGATGTTCATTGCAGAGCTGCAAACACCCTCTTATTTATAAAACTAAACTTTTTTATAGCAGTCTAAGCGCGGCAGCAGCATGATATTCGAGCGCCTCAGCGGGATATTCACAAGCGTAATTGCCTCAACAGGCTATGTTGGTATCTTTATTCTCATGATGCTGGAAAGCATGGTTGCCCCTGTTCCTTCCGAGCTTGTCATGCCGTTTGCCGGATTTCTCGTTGCCGACGGTAAACTTAATTTATGGTTTGTCATAATCGTAAGCGTTCTCGCATCACTCGCCGGCTCGCTAATATCATATTTTGTTGCTTATTTTGGCGAGAAAGAGCTTATCCACAAGTTTGGCAGGTTTGTTTTTCTTGACAAGGAGGAGCTTGAATGGACCGAGCAGTGGTTCCAGAAGCGCGGCAGCGTAACAATCCTTATCAGCCGTTTTATCCCTGTAATCCGGCACTTAATCTCCATTCCGGCAGGCCTCGGCAGAATGAATCTTAAGCGCTTTATCTTATTTACTGCCGTCGGTGCAGCCGCCTGGAACGCTTTCCTGTTGTGGGCGGGAATGCAGCTGCGCGAGAGGTGGGAGCTGGTGCGCAATTATAGCACGCAGTTAGATGCTGCAATCGTGATTATCATCGCTATAGCTGTTACTTTTTTCATCTTTAAGCACTGGAAGAGAAAAAGAGCTTAATGTTTTAGAACAATGGCTTCAGTACCACCGCCGCATCTGTAGTGCAGCCTAAGTCTTCCATCATGCTTTGACGCCAAAATAATGGTTTCTTTCGCAGTTGGCCGTCTAACGTCTATCATCCCCTTTCCAAGAATTTCCTCTAGGACATAAGGCTTTCCGTCTTCTGCGTCTTTCCCCAGCACAGGCTCTGTTGCCACGCCCAGAAACATATCAAATAAGAATAATGCCTCTATTGGCCCGGAAGGGGTGGCATGTCTTTCTATCCACTCATATCCCTGATTCCTTACCAGTGTGTATGCGTATATTGAATTAGGCTCCCATGGCACTGATGACAAAGCCTTGTAGCCATTGCTTTGCTGAGTCATAGTTGTTTTGGAATCTGTTTTTCGTATTTAAACTTGACTCTTTTTGCCATTTCAGAAGAAAAGTTGCCGCCGAAGCTTAAAATTTATAAATCAAAACATATTCACTATCATCATGTCTGATACTCCATTAGAGGTTAGGTTACAGTTGACCAGCCCTGCGCAGTTTGCGGCAGGCAGGACAGACAAACCGGCAGTGGAAAGACGAAATCCTACTAAAGTCACCATATACCAAGCTGACAGCGGCATAGATGTTATTTTGGACCCTGTCATTAGCACAAAACAACAGTTAGTTCAGATTGGGCCAAAGATGGATATGTGGACAAGCCAGCAGATGACTGAAGATGCCATAAAATTCAGTGTCGCGGGTGTCAAACCGCTAGCTAACGACGTACCCATTAACGTAACCGGCCCTGAGCCCTACCTGACAGCATTTGAGGCAGCTTACTCCAAAATTTGAAGCTTCATCTTCTCAGCCCCGACCCCAAAAGCTCGTATAATGGACGTTATCAGAATGTTTTTCTTTGTAAACCGTAGAAATTAACGAAAAAAGGGCTAAATTGTCATTTCAAGGTGTAGTTCTAGCAGTTTTACGTGAAAGTACAGCAATGCTACGAAGGCTTCTTTTGGTGAAGTTTTGAACTCATACCTGTTATAATCATCAATTCTCCCACCCCTAAACGGCCAATACCTATCGGAAACAGAAACAAGCTCAGATGCCCTATACGCTATGACTCCGATTACGGGTCTAACCGGCAGCTCACCTCGTTTTGATAGCATAACCCTGTAATAGGCGTGAATGACTGCATCAACTGGATGACCACTTGGAGGCGGCGATGAGGCCCACGTGTAATCTCGCCCTGGAACATCAGTTCCAGCTTCTACTATGGCATCCAACGAATCTTCAGACGTTACAACACCCCTAAACTGGCAGACCTCTGATAAGGTTTTTAATTCCTTCTGTATCAACTTATCTATTGCCCACACGTCCAAATCAGGCTTATCAGAACCGTCCATTTTGGTGGCTTCAAATGTGCCAAGGTAGTATTTTTTAACTGAACTCGTATTCTGTGCTTCGGTCATAAGCCTTGAAACGCCGCTTAACCTTTAAATCTTTGCCCCAACCACCACGAAATGACACATCATGCAGACTACAGGCAGGAAAACCTATTAGACAAGCTTTTTCCCCGCCGCTTTTTAATCACCATTCACCGCGAAGCTGCCGGCTGCCCGGCAACAGCGCTCAATAACACATCAACGGTACCGATATAATCAGGGAACCTTCTCTGCAAACCATCTGAAGCTATTCCCCCAAGGGCTGAGATTGAAGGCAGTTGCCAGGCCTTGCGTGCTGTTTCTGAAGTAGACAGCCATCTTACCATTCCCGAGCCGCTTTTCCCAGATGGAAGAACGACAGTCATCACGTCCTCATTAGGCACGCCGGTAACAAGCTCAAGGGTTAGCACAGGCAAACTGCGGTATCGTTCCGCGAAAACGTCTGCATACCTATGAAATGAAAAAAAACCTGTATCGCCCATGACCCGCCTCATTCCTTTAACCTTTTGCACCACATACCGTTCCGTATGCTTAGGTGCAAGGTAATTCAGGGTCGCCGAAGTTATGACAAGCTGGGGATATTCCCGCTCATCACTGAAGCTTGGGGTTACGACAGTCTTGAACCCTGCCATGCTCACTATCCTTCCTCTTGCACGAACTGCTCTGAAATAAGGCAAAGGCGATATTGCTGACATTATCTCCTTGGATATAAGGTCTGAGCAAATACCCTGAGAGTATTCACTGAGTCTCAAAAGCTCAGCACTTTCCAAACTATAAGAGTTCACCAATCCTCCTAAATCACTTATCTGCTTCCGTATGTGTTGCTCCACTTCGGCAAATGAGTCAGCTAGCGCCACAGGGAAAGAGAATGCATTCTGCTTTTTAAGCTTTTCGCGGTATTATCACCACTTGATGAGGCAACTCGTTGGAGCATATTAGTGCTGGAAAACAGATAATCTTATATACAAGAACTTCCTAGAATGAGTAAAACACGTTTAGGAGGTGTATATTGAATGGCAGGAGATGGAACATTGGATACGGTATCGAAGTGGCTTTTAGTTATCGGCGGCCTGAACTGGGGCCTCACCGGCGTTGGCGGCTTTATAAAGTCCGACCTGAACATCGTACACATGGTTTTGAAGAGCATACCAATGCTTGAGAACCTCGTTTACGTCCTCGTTGGCGCTGCGGCTGTTCTCTCGCTGGTCGGCATGTTCAAGAAATAAGGGGTTTTCCCCTCTTTCTTTTTCTTTTATTCTTTCTTAACTTCAAAAACTTTAAATAGCAGGGTTCGCATAAAATAAATGAAATGCCTTTAAAAAACCTCGAAACAGAACTAAAACTTCGCGGCTTTAGCGAGCGGACAGTCAAAAGCTATCTTTTTTACAATAACAAATTTCTCGCTTTCACTAACAAGCAACCCGAAGCCATTACAGAAGACGACGTGCGGGCTTACCTGGCGCATTTGATGGGCGACAAGAAGAAAAATGCAGCCACAGTGGCCCTTGTAAGGGCTGCGCTAAAGTTCTATTATGATGGTATGCTCAAGAAGGGCATTGTAACCCTGAAAACTCCAAAAATCCAGAAAAAACTGCCCACTGTTCTCTCCAAAGAGGAGGTCAAGCGCCTTTTGGAATCAACGGCAAACTCCAAAAGCAAGCTGATACTGATGATGCTTTACTCTTCCGGGATAAGGGTGAGCGAATGCTGCAGCCTGAAGGTAAATGATCTTGAGCTCGAGCAGAAAATAGGCTGGGTCCGCAATGGAAAAGGCGGCAAGGACAGGCTGTTCATAGTGCCGGAAGGCATCCTTGAGGGCCTTCGCAGCTACATCGGCAGCAAAAGCACCGAGCACCTTTTTACAAACAAGTCAGGAAAGGCGTTGTCAGCGCGAAACATCCAGAAAATTGTCGCAAACGCCGCAAAAAGGGCAGGCATAAACAAGAGCGTCAGCCCGCACACGCTGAGGCACTCATTTGCGACCCATCTTCTTGAAAGCGGGGAGAGCATCAGGAAAATCCAGGAGCTCCTTGGGCACTCAAACCTTCAGACAACGCAGATTTACACCAAAGTCTCGACGGAAGAGCTGAGGAAGGTAAAGAGCCCGCTCGATAATCTATAGACGATCCGGTTTAATTTTCTTAAAATTCTTAAAATCATAGTTAAATTATAGAATAAAGAATGTAATAAATTCTTATAATGTTTGATTTTATTATCCCATATTCATATACTTAGTATTTAATTATTAATCACATATTTTATGTGCTATTTTAATTGAATATTTTAAGCGTATTTTAGGCGACAGCAGCCAGACAATCCGCAAGCGCCAGCGGGCAAGCCAACAGCTGCGGGACAGTCCGGAAAAGGCGCTAAAACGCAAAACTTAGGCACTGCAGGCGTTATTAAGCCGCAGCAAGTTTAGGCACTATTAAACAAAGTGAGGGCATAGTGCAGAACTATTTACAAAACAGAAAGAATTAAATACAACTTTATGTATGGTCTTTTGCTATGGCAACAATAACAGTCAATGTGGGCGATGAAGTGTACGGGAAGTTCAGGAAGCTGGCAGCAGAAGTGCGTAATGGCAAAAAAGGATTTCTGGGCGATGCTATCACTGAAAGTATGGGTAAATACATCGAGGAAAAGGAACAGGAAGTCATAGTTAAAAGACTGCTTGCAAAGATGAAAAAAGGTGTCAAAATAGGATTCAAAGGCTATAGGAACAGGGATGAGCTGTATGCAGACAGAATGGAGCACATACTCGCTGGTAGACACTAACATTCTCGTGTACGCCCTTGATGACTCAGACGAGTTTAAGCATGAGGTTGCTAACGATTTGTTTGAGTCACTTATCGCAGGCGACGAAAAGCTTGCAGTCAGCACACAAATCCTTTCCGAAACACTTAACGTATTTGCAATGGCAAAAATGGCGCAAAGCAGCTTTAACTTCGAGGACGTCTATTCGATAATTTCAGATATTGTTCACCTTTCAAAGATACCGAAACTGCTTGTTACCTCAGAAACTGTTTTGGGAGCCGCTAAGCTACACACACAATTTAATGTAAGGTTCTACGACGCCCTGATTGCAGCTACAATGAAGGAAAACGGCATAACGACAATATATACCGAAGATAAAGACTTTGAAAAAATAAGCGGAATCATAGTGATAAACCCGTTTGCCAAAACTATTTAAATGGAGGCTTTGTCCGTCCCTCGCATGATAAAGGTCGCAGACGCCAGGACAGGCACGTGCATCATGAACAGGGGCGAGCCCTACAAGGTTGTGCAGAAGGAAAGGGTGACTGTAGGCACGCACATGCACTCCAAGACCAGGCTCACCATTCAGGGCGTTTTCTCAGGGAGGACTGAAGTGCTTACGCTTGGCCACCATGAGAACCTTGAGGACATCGAGATAGTCAACAAGAAGGGTCAGGTCATCGCCAAAATCCCTGACCAGAGCCAGGTCCAGGTAATGGACCTGGTCAGCTACGAGACGTTCACCGCAACCGTCGACAAGCCCACTTTTGACAAGATAAGCGAGGGCAGCATCGTGACTTTCATTGAGCTGCAGGGAAAAGTAATAATTATTGAAGTCAGGGATGCCAAAGAGTAATGGCCTCAAGTGTCGCGACGCTATGTTAAATCCCAAACGACTCTATGAGTTCCTTCATTTTCCTGTATTCTGTGATGAACTGGTGGCCCTTCTCGGTTAGCGCGATGAATTTTCTGCTTTCGCCGTTGTCAGTTGCGCCAATGCTGAGCAGCAGCGAGGTAGCTTTCATGCTCGGCTACGAGAGGGCTGCAGCATAACTTCCTTCTTTGGAACAAGCTCTAGAAGCACAAAATAGGTTTTACCAATTGCGTGCACTATTGGGGTTTTCATGTAGCCCGGCCTGGTGTCGAATGGGTAGCCGTTTGGCAGGAAGTCCAGCACTATGGCATATTCCTCTCTCGTTCTCTGCTGCTCCATTCCCCACCAACTCCGAGTTAAGACTCATATTACTTCGCGTTGCTCTCACTAATTCAACTGTCACTTTTGCATAACGGCGCCTTAAAGTATATAAAAACCTTTTGCATGATTTTAGAAAATTGTGATAAGACTTGACTGAATCACCAAAAATGACCGCCACGCCGATTACAGGGGAGACTATTTAACACGAATGTAAACCTGTTCAGCTGCCCACGCATTTGGGGCTATCATGTGTGATGCAACTTGAGGCGGTCCATATTTTGAATTGGCAAGCCATTCCAAACTTAAGCCTTTGTGTCCAGCGCCAAAATCGCTGTATTGCAAACCATCTCCATAAAGCCAATCCGGATTTTTTGCGTTTATATGATTCGAAAGCCACTTCTCAACATCTCGATCGCCAACTACTTTGTGGTCCCAGCCGACATACTTGCCAAAGAGCGTGACGCCCATAAAGTTTTCTCTTTCAGCTTTCAGGTTAATTCTAGTAACACCCTCGGCTTTTAACAAGTTTCCTGCAGAATCATAGAGTGGCTGAAGCTCGTGACTTTGTTCGATAGAAGCTACTCTCGGCATTTCGGCAAGGCATTGAGCTATTCGTTCGCTTAAAAGAGTACTTGAGCTAGTTGTTGCAATCATTTTCAATCACCAATAACCGTTGTCAGTAAGCTACTATATAAATCTTTCTATTTTTACTACTGGAAAGAAACAAAAACAGTTAGAATTCTATTGCCAATTTATTCCTGCCTTCCTGGTAGATTAGGCCTTTCCTTGCGTTTTCCAGGCCAAGCTTTTTTGCTAACTCGGTCGGCAAACGCACTGTGACAGAGTTGCCTGACTTCCAGAATTTAACTTCCTTTCTTTCAACACCCCACAAGCCAGCAACTTTTAGTTTTCCCTCAACTATCCGCATGCTTTCTTCGGGAAAATATACCTCTCCGCATTTGTCGCATACTTCTGTATCAAGCGTGCCGCAGTCTACGCCATCTTGAACAACTTTTTCCTTTTTCCACTTGACAAATCCGCCGCAAGGGCAGGGATAGTTTGGTTTTTCCATTTTTATGCCTCAATGACAGTTATAGGGTAAATTTTCTTTGTATCATTCACAATGAACTCCCTATACGCCACCTTCAGCCATCTGAATTCAGCGATTACTGACTTGTCCGCTCTTACCCGCTTGGCGCCTTTTGAGACTGCCTCTTTGATGTTGTCCACCGTTACAGCTCTTTCCTTCATCCTGTCAAAAACATGCTCAGACCGTTTTTCAGAGTCCTGCCACGTTTTCAGGTTTTGGAAGGCGACATTTATTTTTATCTCCATTTTTATTCAAAAGTGTGTAAAAGTATATAAATTTATCTATTTTCTCCGAAGAACAAGTTTATCGCTCAACAAACAGGTAGTGCTTCTGCGGCTCCATTATCTCAAGCAGTATTCTCTTCTCAATCGCCTTTTCAGGGTCAGGCATCAACTTGAGGCGCTCGCGCATCTCCTTGAAGGCCTCAAAGGGCTTCTGGTCCCTTGCTTCAACCAGTTCCCACATTCTTTTTTTCCCCATGCCAGGCAGCAGCTCCAGGCTGTGCATCCTTGTGCTGAGCGGCTGGGCTGTGTTGAAGAAGTTAATGAACCTTGCCTCGTTTGCCTTTACAATGTTGGCTATTACAAATCCCAACTCTGCCTGGGCTGTTGCGGTGAGCTTTCCGGCTGGCAGCCTGCCGTTGATGTGGTGAATCTTGTCGCGCTTGCCTTCGCCGATGTAGACTTCCTCGTAGGGCTGCAGCATAACTTCCTTCTTTGGAACAAGCTCTAGAAGCACAAAATAGGTCTTACCAATTGCGTGCACTATTGGCGTTTTCATGTAGCCCGGCCTGGTGTCGAATGGGTAGCCGTTTGGCAGGAAGTCCAGCACTATGGCATATTCCTCTCTCGTTCTCTGCTGCTCCATTCCCCACCAACTCCGAGTTAAGACTCATATTACTTCGCGTTGCTCTCACTAATTCAACTGTCACTTTTGCATAACGGCGCCTTAAAGTATATAAAAACCTTTTGCA
>JAHFTU010000039.1:8548-10677 GCA_023269295.1 Candidatus Woesearchaeota archaeon
TCTCTGCTGCTCCATTCCCCACCAACTCCGAGTTAAGACTCATATTACTTCGCGTTGCTCTCACTAATTCAACTGTCACTTTTGCATAACGGCGCCTTAAAGTATATAAAAACCTTTTGCAAAGGCGTTTCAATAGATAAGAAATTGCTTAGTTTGCGGGGCAGCCCTGAGAAGGTGAACATTCTGAACCAGTTCAGAAAGGGGTGTGAATGCTAGTTTAGTAAACTGTGAAGCTTCTTCTGGTGAAACCGACATACCAGCACGAGCCATGAGATATGTTGAACCGGACTGATTTGGAAGGAGTTCCCATGTCCCTGCAGTCATCAGTGGAAGATAGAATTTCTGCTTACCGCGTTTGGTATCTAATTCAAGGGTGCTTTCTGGCAAGTCACGGCCAGTATATACACTGATTACAAGTGCCAGTGGGTGTTTACCAAGCCCTCCAATATTCGACTTGTGGTGTGCTTGGAAAAAGATTTCATTTGGCCGCATACCATCCAGGCCGTAAAAGGTACCAGCAGGAAATGTATTTGAGTAAACGCTCGCTAAAAACGCAGCACTACCCGAATGGTGTTCGTAATTCATGCCGCGGAGCTCGATATGCCAACCGCCGCCTTCAAGCCCGTCAGGAAGAGTATTGCTGTCCATGATTGGAAGCGTACTTCTGGCATTCACAATGTCGCTCGGGGCGACACAGTAGAGTCGAAATGGAGAATCTAGCTTTGCTTCTCCACTGCAAACAGGATTGTCAAGAGTCCGCTGCAGATAACTTACCATAGGATCCAGATAATTTACTGTAGGAGTATGAGGCACGAAATTTGTCGGTTTGCCAGCTTGCCCATTGCACGCTGCCATAACTAAAGCTGCAAGTCCGCCTACCATTGCCATTGCTACTTTCCCTTTCATAAAGGAATTGAAAGTGGCGTTACTATTTAAGCTTTTCTATTTTGTCACCACTAAGAAGAAACAAAAGTGCAAGGGCAAAGTATTTATAGTAGTTATATCAGATATAACTAATATGGAAATCGTTGCGAAAGCTAAGAAATGGGGAAGCTCGGTGGGCTTTGTAGTTCCAAATAGGATTGCTGATGAGCTGGGGATTAAGGCTGAGAACGAGTTCCTTGTGGATATAAAGCCCACTGGGAAGAGTGACGTTTTAAAAGAAGCATTTGGAAAATGCAAAGGTATGGGCGAAAGGAAAACAGCGCAGGAGTGGAAGGATGAATTCAGAAGAACACTCTACAGAGAATAATGAAGGCACCAAGCACTTCTTTGACACGTACGCCCTAGTAGAGATTTATGAGGGCAATGAAGCTTATACTAAGTTTGCCGATAAAGCTTTCTTCATAACCAAACTTAATCTCTTTGAGCTTCACCAGTACATGCTCAGAACTGGCGGGGAAAGCTTTGCAGATTCTGAATTTGACAAATACGTACTGCATGCCCAGGAGTTCAGCATAGAAGTCGTGAAGGATGCGAGCAAATTCAGGAAACAGCATAAAGGCAAAAACCTTTCCATGACAGACTGCATTGGCTACATTCTTGCGAAGGAGAAAGGCTTAGTGTTCCTAACAGGAGATGGCATGTTTGAAGGATTGGAAAACGTGGAGTTTGTAAAATGAACGACGAATTTGACTACCTGCTCAAAGCATCAGAACAAACAGCTAAGGAGCTGTGGGACAACAAATACGACGAAGTTTGGAACAATGTCTGAGCTATTTTAGCTTGCTACTTCTTTGCCAAGAACTCGTTGATTGCTTCCACTATCTTGTTGACTGCGTCGTTTGTGAGGCTGACTGCAGAGCCCTGCATTATCAGCTTGAGCTCGTTTGCTGTTTTCGGTAGAAGGTCAACTATCTTTGAAATGTGCTCTTCCTTGAGCCTGTTTATTTCGAGCTTGCTTATTGCTGCATGCAGCTCTTTTCCCTGCTTTGGGGTTATCTCGACAAACGCGTTGAGGTAGTCCTCCATCCTGGTAATCCTGATGCTCGGCTCCTTGTCGCGCTGCTTTATCTTCTCAACCTCTTCTTTCAGCTCGGAGAGCGTGATTGGCGTCTGGCTTATTGTCTTTGGCTCCATTTTTGCTTCACTCCAGTGTTAATTCTTATTTCCTTACGGTTGCTGCTACG
>JAHFTU010000040.1:0-8321 GCA_023269295.1 Candidatus Woesearchaeota archaeon
TTTCTCAATCTTTTTTGAAGCTGTCGGAGCTATCTTCTTCCCGATTTTCTTCTCAGGTGCTCAAATAATTCGTCGCCGCTAAGCTGGGAGTAGGTTCGCTCTAGGTCATCAAAAACAGCGTGGTGAGAGCGGTGGGCTGGCTGGGGCTGCTCTTGTCGCTTGTGATTTAGTGAAGTCGCTTCCTGAATTATCTGTTGTCTGTACTGTTGTGATTGAGGTGAGGGCGCTCCCCTGCCTGGGCTGTGCCTTAATGGCGGCAGGTCATCCCCGCCTTTGCCTACCCTATTTTTCAGGAAAGAGATAAGTGCTATGACTGCAAACATTACTAGAGCTATAACAACCAGGAACAAGGTTGCCTTTGCAACGAAGCTGCTGTGCGGCTTTGACTTAGGATCCTTAGGGTCTGAGCCAGCCTTTACCTCTTTTCCGTCGTCAACACCGTCGCCGTCAGTGTCCTTCTTCTTTGGGTTGGTGCCGAGCTTGTACTCTTGGAGGTTTGTCAGGCCGTCGCCGTCGCTGTCAACCAGGGCGTCGCTGCTGTTGAAAGGGTCAAGCCTGTACTTCAGCTCCCAATCATCAGGCATACCATCGTTGTCGTTGTCCTTGTCACACGCATCCCCTAGCTTGTCCTTGTCAGAGTCCTTCTGGTCCTTACTGGGCACCTCAGGGCAGTTGTCCTTGTCATTGAGTATGCCATCGCCGTCAAGGTCGTTCTTGTTAACACAGGTCTTAACAGAACCGCAAATACCAACCCTGCAATCAGGATTTGCCAGGCACTTCTGGCTCAATGCGCACTGCTTGCTCTTAAGGGTAACACACACACCGCCGCAGTCAACGTCTGTCTCGCCCTCATCAAGGCGGTTGTTTGAGCACGGGCCCTCGGCCACGCATGCCCCCCCTGTGCAAATGGAGGTTTCGCAGTCGCTGGCTTTATTGCACTTGCCGCCTATGCTGCACTTCTTGGCGCAGCTTCCGCCGCAGTCAATGTCAGACTCGTCCTGGTTCTGGTAGCTGTCTGTGCAGTTTCCAGCCCTGCACACGCCGCTCACGCAATAAACGCTTTTGCAGTCGCTGCTTGAGATGCATGCCTTGCTGTTTGCGCATTTTGCAGGGCAGCTTCCGCCGCAGTCAATGTCAGACTCGTCACCATCCTTTACCTTGTCGCCGCACGCGTACTGCGAATTAAGCAGTACATTCACGACAACGCCTAAGCTTCGCGCTGTTTCTGTCCTCAGGCCGGCCTTGTTCTGCGCATAGGCCTGCACGTAATAGCGCTCGCCGTCCCTGAGCTTAAGCTCCCTTACATCTGTGGTGCTGTCCCTGCTGATTGTCCAGCCCTGCACGGCCTTTCCTGTTGAGTCTTCAATTATCGTGTAGTTGTAAAAGTCAATCCCGCTTTCGTTATCTTCGGACTTGAACCTTATTGTGAGCCTGTCAAGATAATAGGTATAGCCATCCTCAATGCCCTTAAGGTCCTGTGAGTCATTTATTACAAGTGCTGAAGGAGGCGTGTTATCCACGGCAAAAGACGTGTCGCCTGTTACCTCTCTCGGGCCTTCAAACAGGCACTTGACATAGTACTTGTACTGGCGCGGCTCAAGCGTCAGGGTAACCTGGTGGTTCACTGTGAGCTGCGAGAAATTCCCTGCATTTTCCTTTACCTCTGTGGTGTTGCCATAGCTGCACACTGACCTTTTGTTGGTAGTCACTGACAGGTTGACCTCTCTTGAAGTTGTAGAGAAGCCGTTTGAAGGCCTTATTTCTGCAATCACAGGAGCTACGCTGGTATCCACACTGAAGGCAATTTTGGCGACTGAAGAGGTCAACTGGGCAAGGTTGCGGCAGGTAATATTGTATATGTAACCTGTCCTGTCAGAAAGCCCACTGACCTTGCTTTCGTGATAATTCTCATAGTTGTCCTTAACCTTGTCAGCGTCAGCTGCCTTGAAGAAGGTGCTCATATCTTCGAACTTGCTAGACTCCAGACCATTGTACTTGCATGTAGTGTTCTCGTTCGTCTCAACAACCAGCGCCGCCTCAAGGGGATTTTCTATCACGGCAGAGGGCGAAGCCACTGCGCGCACAATAAGAGGAGGCGAGGTGTCAACAGAGAGGTCAAAATTGCCGCTCTCGGAATCTGAGCAAGACACAAAGAACTTGAACACGCCGCTAATCTGCGGGTTGAAGTTGAGGAGGGTGTGCACGGTAGTGCCTGTTACTGTAAAAGCGCTCATGTCGGCAAAGGCCTTCTCAAAAGGCGTGCTGTACTTGCATGTCGTTGCCGAGTCGGTTGCGACAGTAAGGTTAAATGTTGAAGCGTTTGCAACACCGAACCTCGGGTCTTTCAAGGTAACGCTGGCAGACGCAAGGGTGGGCAGAATAAGGATGAGTGCAGCAATAGCCGTAACTAAAAATATCCCTATGTACCTCTTTTTCATTCTGGACAGGGAAACGGGTTTTTAGTTATTAAAACTTTGCTATTCCGAAACGCCAGCCAATTAATCGCTGTTAATCACTGCTGCAGCCCCAACTTCCTTCAGTTTCAGCGATTCCCTCAGCGAGTTGATATAGATGCATGCCTTGCACAGCTCGTTGCTTGCCGGCTCCCCGCAGCCGCTGCAATGCTTCATACTTGCTGTTTTAGCATATTTCCTTTTTAGCTTTGGCAGCATGCCTAGGAAATTGCTCACGATATTCTGCTTTGTTCCCGGCTTGTGTTGCTCGAGGTCATTGATAAAGTCCCTCACCGCTGCCCTGAACGAGATTCTCGCATGAGGGCACTCATTGAAGCGGATGCCAAAGTTTTGCAGGAACGCATACGTGGCTACTTCTTTCTCGTAGCAGAAATACAGGGGCTTGACCCTGGGAACAAACCTTGAATCCTCAATAACGCCTGTGACAGGGCCGAGGCGCGCTGCAAGCCCAAGGTTGACTTTGAAAAAGTTCATCATGATGGACTGTGCCTCGTCATCAAGGTTGTGGCCGGTGGCAATCTTCGTGAAGCCGCGAGCGCCTGCGTTGAGCAAGTATCTTCGCAGCGTGCCGCAGATGTTGCAGGGCAATACTGTGACTTTCCCAAGTCGCTGTTTCGACTGGGCCCCGTCGACTGCTGTCGACGTGTGCCTCAGGGCCTCGTGAAGCGAGAAGCCAAAAGTTTCCTTGTATGACAAAACCTTCAGTGGAATCCTGCCGCGGCTGCAAAAGCTGCGCAGGTCTTCCAGGGTGACGTTGCGGTAGCCGGGGATGCCCTCATCAATAGCCAGCGCAGTGACGTTGCCAAACCACTTGTTGAGCAAGTAAAGGACTGTTGTTGAATCCTTGCCGCCGCTGCACGCAACAATGATTTTATCTTTTTTATCTGCCAACTTGTATTTCTTTATTGTAGCAGCTACCCTTGACTCGAAATAGCTGATGAAATGGCCTTTGCAAAGCGGCTGCCTCACGCTGATAACGGCATTTTCACCGCAGTTGCGGCTACGGCAATTAACCATAGCCTGGCAGTTGTTGTGGAAAAGTATAAAAAGATTCGCAACACGGCTTAAAGCGTAGAGGGAAACAAATGCAAAAACTGCAAGTAGCTGCTGCAAAGGAGAAAACTACTTCTTCTGAACGCAAAATAATGATTGGGCTGGAAATCCACGGCTACCTGAACATGGAAAACGGCGCAAAGCTGTTCTGCAACTGTGCCATTGACCCTAGCGCAGAGCCCAACACGACAATCTGCCCTGTATGCACAGGCCAGCCCGGAAGCAAGCCC
Source organism: Candidatus Woesearchaeota archaeon (assembly GCA_023269295.1). Lineage (GTDB taxonomy): Archaea > Nanobdellota > Nanobdellia > Woesearchaeales > UBA10216 > UBA10216. Next base: position 3,758 of record JAHFTU010000040.1, read on the forward strand.
ATGCTCCCAAACAAGCAGGCGATTGACAAGATAATCGCCATAGCTGCCATACTTGACTGCCGCATAAATGAGCGGCTGATATTCCAAAGAAAGCACTACAGCTGGCCTGACATGCCAACCGGCTACCAAAGGACCATGTCAGGAAGCTACTCTGTCCCTGTTGGGCAGGAAGGCAGCTTTTTGGGAATAGGAATTGAGGAAGTGCACCTTGAAGAAGACCCCGCACGGTGGGACCCTGAAACAGGCGCTGTGGACTACAACCGAAGCGGCTACCCTCTTGTTGAGATAGTTACGAAGCCTGACTTCAATTCTGCTGGGGAAGTGAGGCAGTGGCTGCGCCGCCTGGTTACAACATTAAGCTACATTAAAGCAATCAACCCGGAACTTGGAATAAAGTCTGATGTCAATGTTTCTGTGGCTCCTGAATTCGGAAGGGTGGAGATAAAAAACGTGAACTCATTCAGGAGCATAGTGAGGGCAATTGAATACGAAACCCTGCGGCAGCAGCGCGAAGTAAAAGAAGGCAAAAAAGTGGCAATGGAAACGCGGGCATGGCGCGATTCTGAGGGAACTAGCGTATTCATGAGGCAGAAGGAAACAGCGGTGGACTACATGTTCATACCAGACCCTGACCTGCCTGCTGTCAAGGTCACAGCTGCAGAGATTAAGAAAATAGCAGAGAAGCTGCCGGAAAAACCAGCTGCCAAAATCAGGAAATATGTTGAGAAATGGAAGATTGACCACGTTGACGCCGAGGTCCTGAGCTCGGAAATACTACTGGCTGAGCTGTTTGAAAAAGTCGCTGTCGTGGTAAACCCTGTCCTCGCGGCAAAATGGCTGAGGAGGGAGCTGCTGCGGGTACTAAATTACAACAAAAAAGAGCTGGAAGAAGCAAAGCTTGATGAGAGGCACATTATACAACTGCTGAAGCTCGTTGAAAGCAGGAAGATAACTGATGAAACAGCCAAGGGCATTCTTGAAAAGCTTGTAGAGAAGCCATTTGACGTTGAGGAGTATGTCAGGAAGAACAAGCTCTTTGCAGTTGCCGAAGCCAATGTCCTTGAAAAATACTGCGAAGAAGCAATAGCCGAGAACCCGGCTGCGGTTGCCGACTACAAGGCAGGCAAAGAAAAAGCGCTCAACTTCATTGTCGGTGCTGTGATGAGGAAGAGCAAAGGCAAGGCCACGCCGCAGCAGGTCGCTGAGATACTCAAGCAACTGATAAAGTAAGGCAAAAGGCAATCATGTCAAACTTCATCTTTATCCACGGCACAGGCGGCAATCCTGACGAGTGCTTCTACCCATGGCTCAGGAAAGAGCTGGAAAAAAGAGGCCATAAGATTTACGCGCCGTTCTTCCCAACCCCGATAGGGCAAACCCTTGAAAACTGGATGGAAGAATTCGAGCCATACTGGCAGTACGTGAACGAGGAGACAGTTTTCGTTGGCAGAAGCATCGGCCCTTCATTCATACTGCGGCTTCTGGAAAAGCCAAAAGTCAAGGTAAAAGCTGCCTTCCTCGTTGCAGGATTCTGCTCAGACCTCGGAGTGCACCAATACAGGCCGCTGATAGACACGTTTGTTGACAGAAGGTTCAGGTGGGAAAAGATAAGAACAAGCTGCAAAAAATTCTTCGTTTACCACTCTGACAACGATCCCCTTGTGCAGCTCGAAAAAGGCAGGGAGCTGTCAAGAAAACTGCGAACACGGCTGAAGCTTGTAAAGGGTGCCAAACACTTTTGGTTCGGGAGGTTCCCGCAGCTGCTTAAGGACATAGAATCTACTATTGCTTTGCGCTGACTTTCTCAAAATCTTCTTTCATATCGCAGAAGATTGCCACGAATTTCCTCGTTGCAGAATTCAGCTCCCTCCTGCCGGCAGCAGTTATGCGGTACCTCTTCTCCTTGCCGCCGCCCTTCAGCTCCTCAATCCAGCCTGACCCGCTCATCGCTTTCAGGACAGGATAGATGGTGCCGGGGCTGGGCTTTGAGCCCTTCCTGACAGCAAGCTCACGCCTGAGTTCCTCACCCGACATCGGTTTCTTGCCAACAAGCCTGAGCACTGTAAATGTCAAAAAGCCCCTCATGTCGCAGCAGTTTCCCATAACACTCCCTAAAGCACTCGAGTATTTAAGTTTTTATCAAGCCAAAGCCGAGCATTTATCGTATGACCGATACATTTAAATATAAGCTAGCTTCTACGTATCGGACACTCGATATAAATGGCACAAAATTGCTTAAAGTGCGTAAATTAGTGAGGGATTGTAAAATGGACTTGCCGTGGGGAGATGAAAAGACTGTAAAATTCGTGACAAATGTAGGACTGATAACCAGCAACGGGCCTGATGGCCATAACATCCAGGCGGCAGAATGGACGCACCACGTAAGCTACTCTCCTGGCCTGATAGCCGTGTGCCTTGGAAAGGACAGGACCACAAGGGAAAACATACTTGCAACAAAGGAATTCGGCGTAAGCCTCGCAGCGGCAGACCAGAACATCATGTCAAGCGTTGCAGGAGGGAGCCACGGGAAGGACGTGGATAAGATAAAAGCGCTGGAGGAGCTCGGCTTTAAATTCTACAAAGCGAAGAAGATAAACACACTTATGGTTGAGGGAGCCGCGTTGAATGCCGAGTGCAAGGTTGTCAACGTCATTGAGCTAGGCGACCACACAATGTTTGTGGGCGAAGTGCAGGAAGCTACAGCAGGCAAGAAAGAGCCTCTGGTTTACCACGGCCTGAAATTCTGGAAGCTTGGCGAGGCAATAACAAAGCCTGCTGTATCTGAGCTTGGAAAGATAAAAAGCACGGTTGAAAAATTCAGGAAAGCCGGATAATTTTCAACAAATCGCCTATTTCTTGAAAGATTTAGCTGCGGTTACGGAAAATTTTCATCTTCTCTGCTTTATTTTCAACTTTTCTGCCGCAAAGCTCTTTTAACTTCAAACGACGCTGTAGTCCATGCAGCGCAACAACAATGGAAGTGGCAACAACAGTCATTCTAGTCATGGCGGCAGTAGCAGAATCCCTATATCCGCCAAGCGGACACGCGCGTTAACTGACGCAATAGCCGCTGCCAGGACTGGCAAAAAAGAGCTTGAGGTAATAATCAAGACCGAAGCTGCCAGGAGGGAGGAGGTTGCAAGGCAGCTTGAGCGGATAGGAACTGTAAGGCATTTTTATGAATTTGTGCCTTACCTGAGCTTAAAGTGCGATGCTGATTATGCGGACATACTCAGAAAGGCCTCTTCAGGCGATGTGAGCGACAGCGTTTTTGAAAAGGCATTCAGGCACATCATACCAGCAATAGCAGCAGTTGACGTTTCCAGCACAATTTCCATCCCAAAAGCAAAAACCAAATTCAGACCAACAACTGTGGATGTTGTCCATCGCACAGGAGGAAAGCCTAGAATAAAATCCGCGCTGTGGAACCTAGAAGCAATAGGGGCCTATGCGGCGCGGCAATACGGCTCCGGTGACGGGATAAAAGTTGCAATCATTGACACCGGGATTGATTACAGCCACAGCCAGCTGAGGGAGCGATTTGGAAGCGAGAAAGGCTATGACTTTGTCAGGAACGACAGCGAGCCAATGGACGAGAACGGGCATGGAACTCACGTTGCAGGAACAGTAGCATCCGCCGATTACGGGGTTGCGCCTGGCAGCAGGCTTTACGCTGTGAGGGTGCTTGACGCAGACGGTTCAGGAAGCGAGGCAGACGCCATAGCAGGCATAGAGTGGTGCATCAAAAACAGCATCGATGTTGCTAACATGAGCTTTGGCAGCCCGGTTGCCTCACAGGCCCTTGAAGACGTGTGCGTGGCCGCTTGGCAGCATGGAATGCTCCTTGCGGCAGCTGCAGGCAACAATGGCTACGGTGCAAATTACCCTGCTGCTTTCGGCGAATCAGTAATAGCAGTTGCGGCAGTTGATGAAGAGCTCAAGCATCCTGACTTCAGCAACATCTACGAAACAAATGACATAGCAGCGCCCGGAGTTAATGTAGCTTCAACTTACATTGGTGAAAGCTACGCAACACTGAGCGGGACATCAATGGCCTCTCCCCACGTTGCAGGAAGCTTGGCGCTTGCAAAATCCGTAGCAGAAGGAATATCTGCCCAGGACCTTGAAGGGATAATGAAAAACAATGCTGACAGCTACGATGAGCCTGAAGTTTTCGGAGCTGGCCTGATAAGGGTTGACAGGATGGCAAAATACCTGGCTGAAAACAGCGCTTATGCCAGTGGCAAAAAATCAGCACAGCCATTGCTCAAAAATTACTTCAGACTTGAAAAAGCTGCTGATAGCGCCTTAAAAGGATTTGCAGATGACGCAGTTGCAGAGTTAAAGAGGATGCTGTCATGAGCAATGACCTTGAGGATACTGTAAAGGCCGCCTACATTGTCTATCCAGAAAACAAAGGGCTGTCGGCTGACGAGCAGCAGCAACGCTACTCCGCGCTTCTTCAAAAAGCGGATGAGTTGCAGCAGCAGTATGGCAGCGAGAAATTTGGCTACAGGAAGTTTGAGTATGTCAAGGCAATTGCAGCTGTAATAAAAGAGAGAGA
>JAHFTU010000040.1:8421-10361 GCA_023269295.1 Candidatus Woesearchaeota archaeon
TCAACCTTAATCTCCTCAAAATCCTTCCCAACAAGCTTGGAAGTGTTCTTGGCAACATACACTGCCCGCTTTTCATAAACAGCTTCCAAAAACTGCCGGAAGCCAACGTCACTTGTTTTTCCTGACCGCAGCTTTCCAGCTACCCGGACAAGTACTATTGTGTTGTAAAATTCCTTCTGCTCAATAGCAGCCATAAGCTCATCAGTAACTTCCTCAGGAGCTCTCTTATCGGCATCCACAACTATTGTGAAGACGTTGTGAATAATAACCGGAAAATGCGTTGCCTTGACTGCACCGCCTGCCGCATCAATAAGGGCACTCGCGCTGCTCGCGCCCTTATCAACCCTGCGAGCATCATCAGCTTCAACTATGTAAAACCCGCCGCTGCCGATAAGCTCAAGCTCGTCAAAGCTGTTGGGAAACAGTGGGCCAGGCATTGTTATAAGGCCATAGCCCTTCACTTCGCGCTTGTCAACCTTATGGATGTGGCCGCCAGCGTAATAATCAAACCCCTTCGGAAACATTGCAAGGGGAACAGCATCCATCTGCTCCATCCCCTTGGGCTTGAATTCCTCAATCGCAGTATGGAACATGAAAATCCTGAAGCCCGGCTCCTTCTCAAGGCTGTCAAGCAGCAATTGCCCGTAATAATGCTTGTCCAGCATCCCCTTCTTGCCGCCAATCCCAACAATTTTCGCACCTGTTTTTTTGTCAACTGTGAATTTAAGCTGCAGCCTCCCATCATCGCTGCCGCTGCCCCTCATTACGTTTGTGAAAAGCCCGGCGTTCTCCAAAACGTCCAGCATTGTCTTGCCTGTTGGCGAAAAATCGTGGCTGCCGGGAATAATGTAAACAGGCAGGCCCCTGTCGGCAAGCTCCTTAAGCTTGCTCGTGACTTCCTTGAGGCGGTCAATAGAAGGCAGCGACGTGTTAAAAAAATCGCCCGATATGAGAATAAAATCAACTGATTTCTCAATGCAAACATCAATGGCTTTTGTAAATGCCCTTGTGCTTGCCTCAGCAAGCCTGTCATCAGCCCAAGAGCCGATGTGGATGTCAGCAAAGTGCGCGAACCTCATGCAGCAAGGGAATACTGGGCGGTTTTTAACGTTTGTGCATGACCTTCTTTCTAAGAAGGTCAATCAAGAAGCCCATAAGGCACCTTATACTCCCTATGAAAAAAGCTTAACTGATTCTCCTGACAATATACGGTTCTAGAGTAAGACGTTTCGGCAACTGCTGCGGATTGTTCGTTTTTGCGGTATAAATCCGGATAATAAAAAAGAGAGGTGGTTCATATGCTAGAGGAAAGGGACATGGTGCTATTGGCGCACCTGCGAAGGAATGCAAGGGCAAAGCTCACTCACATAAGCAATGAGACAGACATACCAGTGTCAACCATATTTGAACGGCTCAGAAACCCACTGAGTGGCTATGTAACAAAATACACCTGCCTGCTCAACAACAGCGAGATAGGATTCAACTCAAGGGCAACCCTCATCCTGAAAGTGGACAAGGAGCAGAAGCATGAGATAAGCCAGTTCCTTGAAAAACACCAGAACGTGAACTCGCTGTACAGGATTAACAACGGCTATGATTTCATGGTGGACGTCATATTCAGGCAGATGGTCCACCTTGAGGAATTCATAGAACAGCTCGAAAGGAAATTCAAGATAAAGCAGCGCGAGGTTTACTTCATCATTGACGAGGTGAAGCAGGAAAGCTTCCTGGCTGACCCGCACACAGCCAAGCTTTTGTTTGACGGCCAGCCGGCAAAAGCTGCAAAAAAAGGCCAGCGGGATGACCAATGAACCGTTAATTTTAAATACACGTACGTTTAAACATACGTTTATGGTAACTAAAACGATAACGGTAACAAAAGATGCTTATGAGCAGCTGAAAGCGCTCAAAAGACCTGAGGAAAGCTTCAGCGAAGAAAT
>JAHFTU010000099.1 GCA_023269295.1 Candidatus Woesearchaeota archaeon
AGCTGGTTGACAGCTGTGGTGTTGGCGGAAAAATAAAGTTAACAATAGCAGCAGCCGGGATGAAAGATGAGATAATTGCGGTTGTGAACAAGGAGTTCAGCAGCAGCCACGAAATCGTATTGAGGAAAGGCAGCTTTATTTCTGAAAGGACGCTTGGCATAAATGCCGATAAGGCAGCTGCCGGGCTGGGTAGGGAGCTTGTAGAGAAGCTGAAAAGCACAGGATGTGCTGTTTCTGTAACCATTGAAGCGCTGTGAATGAACAGAGGGGTAAGTATAGCAGGTATAGACAAAGGTTTTAATAGGAAAACACACACTTTATATAAAGTTTATAATTTTTATAGGAGTTTGTCAGTTAATAGTTTGGAGATTGGAGAATGACAAACGGTACAAAGCGGCTATTCAGTCAAAACGACGTGCCTTCAATTTATGTAGAGCACCTCTCGTACTTAGGGGAAGTGAAGGACAACCTCACCGAATTAATGCAACATGCCTATCCCCAGGCTTACCAAAACGGATTCAAGGGAAAACCGGACTTAAAAATTCCAGTTGCAGAGCTTGAAGCAGGAATAGAGCGCGTATTAAACAAGCCAACAGTCAACTTTTTAGTTGGTAAAGAAGCTGAAACACGGCCTGTTTTTGAGGAAGGGGGACTGCAAATAACGTTTGAGTCTATAGTTCCGATAGCGTTTGGCATGTTTACTGATTCAACACAGCTTACATATAAGGTCGTCATTGATGCGCAATGTGTCGGATGCATGCGACTGAACCGTTTTTCACCTACAGCAGGGATGATGTACGGGATTGAATTTGATGTCGGGCAGCAAAGGCTTGATGATGTCGTAAGGGGAGGCTGGCGAAAGCTTGTTGTCACAGATCCCAAGCTTGCAGAAGAAGGGGGCTTGAAGGACATGCTCACTCCTGCTTGCAACATTCACGGCAAAGACGATGTTTATCAGCTAGCTGTTGTGCACCAGATTTTTGCAGCAAAACCCGCAGTCGCTTCACGAAAAAGGGCTGAAAAATCAGAGGCCTTGCCAGGCTCACCGGTAATTGAAGCAAGACTAAAGACAACATTTGAATACCTATGGAAATACGTCAAATTTGTAGAGGGACAAAGGACGGGCATGCCACCTGCAGGGGTTCCTGATGCCTTTGCAGCGAGGGTAAGGGCAGCAACTGACAAGGAAGCAGCAATGACGATTGTCAGAATGCTCATGGCAGCACCGCAAATGGACTGGCATGGCACAATAATCCCACAGAATTATGATAACGGGGACTTCAATGACTGGATGGCCTTGCACCTTAACGGGGAAAATGGGGTGAACAGCTATTTCAGGTCACGCATTGCACAGAACGCAACTCCGGAGAAAAAGCCAGTGGTAACAAGAAGGAACGGGGTTGAAAAGCCTGCAAGGTATGTAGAGGTGCTTAGACCGTTCGGGAATGGGCTTCCAATTGCGGATTCAAATGCAGTTGACACACTTGTCTACCCTCCAAATGAATACGCTGGCATAAACGGCATACCTTCCCAGAGCAGGATCGGCTACGAGCAAAGAAGGCATGACCGAAGAAAGGATACTGCTACCGCTGGTGACTGGATGATTGCACAGCGCTTAGCTGGCATAAGCCTTGACCCTTCAAGCGTAGAGTATAATCGCCTGATAGTCAATAGGAGACTTGCTGAAACTCTTACTCGTAAAGGATAAAGCTATTAGGCGTTGGCAACTCTCCTCGCCTTCGGCACGAAATTAAGGATTTTCCCTTCCTTGCACCTGCCGCACCCGATAAAATCGCTGTTGTGCCTGATAATTACGAAGCCACTGCAATCACTTGGGCTCTTTTCCAAATCATTGCCGCGAATCCAATCCTTGAACTCAGCGTCATCAATTTCAACAACGTTTTTTGTCGCTGCCTTCCCGATAAGCTGACTGCCCTCAATGCTGAGACGAAGCTCGCTGTTTTTCTGCTCGCCAAAGTAAAGGCCGAGCGAGTCAATGCGAAGGCGCTCAAGGTCAAGCCGCTCAATGTCCCGGCTTATGAGAAATATGTCGCCGGTTTTTCCCTCAAGGAAGCCGCAGCTTTCAGACAAGCCCGAGAGGCCGCAGCCCCACTGCTGCTTCACCATATCAGCAAGTGCGCGGACCTCCTTGCTGTTCAGCACTTTCCACTTAGAAAGACCTTTTAGCACTTCACATCGCCTTTACTGCCCTGAATGTCTTCTCTTTAATTCATTACTTAGCTTTGTTTCAGCACGCCTATATTGCTTTTGCCTCACATACTGGAAAAAGTCTCTGGCAGTCCAAAGCCACATGGAACTATTAGGACATTTTTTTGTCTGCCATGTACGGTAATCCTTAACGAGAACATTGACAGGGTCAGCCGCAAATTTTCGAAATCTTAACTTTGTTGAATCGCATATTAAAATACCATGCAAAATCAGTTCCTTTAGAAGTTTGTCCGCAGCATTGCGTGTCCCGTACCCTGCAGTTGCTATTATCCTTTTTATTTCGTCTTTTGAATGGATTTTTTTTGCAGAAAGATGTTTTGCAAGTGACTTCAGAAAATGCGCTTTTCGTTTCCAAATCTTAGAATCTTTCATTTCCATAGCTCTATGTTCAGAAGTCTAAAGATTAAAAAGGTTGCCCTCAGAAGCAAAAAGCTTAAATACTAAAACCGTACTAATTCCTTACGGTAAACATGATCATAGAGGTTATTAAAATTGAGCCGGCAACAGCAGTCAAGATTTTTGAGAAGCATAACGTACTGCAGGAAGAAGTTTACTATGCACTGAAAGAAGGGAGCCCAATGTTCAAGAAGGTAGGCGGAGACCAGTACATAGCAATTGGGTTAAGCGAAAGCAGGCATATAACAATTTATTTCAGCTATGACGAAAAGACAAAGGAGGCAGAAATAAAAACGGCATACGCTTCAAGCAAGAAACAAATAAAAGCGTATAAGAAGACGAAATAGAACAAAGGTGGTTAAGATGGAAAAGGAAGAAATTGACTTTGACGAATTGGAGGATGCACAATTTCAGATAAAAGAAGGTGCTTTTCAGCCAAAAACCTTGACCTGCGCTCAGTGCGGTTCCAAAGCAAAGAAAAGCCACATAGAAGTCATCATTGGAAGCGATGTGTCTGTAAAGGCGACTGGTTTTGAATGCAAAAAGTGCGGCAAGCAGTATCTTGGCTTGGAAGAGGCAAAAAAACTGGACAAGGCAATGATAGTAAGCCGCATATTGAGAAATGACTTCAGGATGGAGCGCGCAATAAGCTATGATGGAGACAACTGGACAATGAGAATACCAAGGGAATTTGCACACGGGGTTCAGAAGCAAAAAGCTGAAATAATACCGCTTGGAGCAAAACAGTTTTGCGTGTCAATAGAATGATGCATGGGACAGGGCGAATCCAGCATCAGATCCCCCACACAGGATTTTCCTTCCGCATCAGTTCAGCAATTTCCCTCAGCAGGTCTATCTCGTCAGCAGAAAGGTACTGCTTGAATTCCTTCAGCTTCCTGAAATCATCCTCCGGAATAAAGCTCAGCAGGATTTCACCCTCATTAAGCTGCCTGCCAATGATAACTTTCTCAAGGGAAGCCGCAACCTGCTTGCCCCTCTCAGCAGTTGTCACGTTTTCTTTTTCCAGCTGAATCTCCTTTACAACGGTAAGCACCTTTCCAACTTCCCCAGCAGCAGCCGCACTCTTCATGAGCCGCATGCCGGTGCGCAGGGTACCCCCCAAGACCTCAACGCCAACAATGGCAGGATTGCTCTGCCTGAAGACATAGCCGCGAAGAAGTTGAACCTTGCAGGGCCTGGTGAGATGCTCCAGCGACTTTGACTCCTGGCGCTGCTTCTCCTTCTGCTGCCACAACAGGAACTCATCCATAATGGAATAAATTATGTTGCCAGTTATTATCTGGACAGCCGGGGGAACTGAGCCCCCAATCTCGCTGCTGATGCTGACGTTAAAGCCCAGAATTGCAGCATTAAGCGGGTTGCCTTCAATGTTTGACTCTGCATCAGCAATGTCCTTCCTTGAAATGTCTCCGATTGAAACTGCCTTGACAGTAACGCCCTTCTCATGCAGCAGCTTCATCAGGGCTTCCAAAGAGCCAAGCGTGTCTGCCTTTATCACGATGCCTGAATCGTCAACAGCCAAGCTGAACTCCTCAATCTCTTTCTGCACAAGGGCTTTAGCTGCCTCAAGCTGCATGCTGCC
>JAHFTU010000041.1 GCA_023269295.1 Candidatus Woesearchaeota archaeon
CAGGCACTACAATGAGGCACGGCCTCATATGAGCCTGAACTTCAAGACTCCCAAAGAAGTCTGGGGCGAACTAAAGCGGAAGTAGTTTCGTGACCGGAAGCAGTTTCGGGATAACAGAGTTGCCGCGCCATTTGCCAAAATTTATTAAGCAATCCACTGCCAGCGTAGCAGAATGAAGTCGGGGACAATAGCTATAATATCATCTGCCAAAGACACAGCTGGCATGGCAATAAAGCAGCAGCTCTTAAAGAACTACGGCTTTGATGAAATTAAAGGCGAAAGCTTTGAGGGCTCTCCAGTTTATGCCCTTCCGATTGAGGATTATGAAGCAAGACTATTTACGGCAAGTGCAGATTCCATCCGCTGCGAGAGCATTGACAAGAAAATCGCTGCTGACATTTTTGTTTTCGCGACAAGGCATGTTAGCAGCGCAGGCGTTCCTGCTTTGACAACTCACTCAATCGGCAACTGGGGCAAGGCAGAGTTTGGCGGCAGGGACAGCACAATCTGCCCCACTTCGCCTTCGCTGCTAAAGCTTTTCCTCCAGAATCTGGCTGCTGTTGCAAAACCCAAGTCGAGCGAATGTTGCCTGAGAGGCAACATCCTTCGTCTCGAGACGAAGCAAGCTCGACTGGGCCCAGTCGGCGCAAGCCGACTTGGGAGCGAAAGCTACGCCGGTGAAGTTGTGCAGGAAGCCACTCACCACGGGCCTTACATAGAAAAGCCCGCAGTTTTCATTGAGGTTGGCAGCAGCGAGAAAGAATGGAACGACCCGCAGCTTGCTTCCATGGTGGCTGACTCGCTGATTGGGGGCCTCGGGGATTACGTTGCGCTTGAAAACGATTTCAGGCCAGTTGTTGGGCTCGGGGGCATGCACTATGCCGAAGGATTCAGGAAGCTGATGCTTGATACAGATTATGCTGTTGGCCATGTATGCCCAAAGCACCATCTTGCGAGCCTTACCAAAGAATTGCTGCAGAAGGCGATGGATTCTTGCGGCGCAAAGGCTGTTGCATTGGACTGGAAAGGGCTTGGGAGCGAAAAGCAGAAAATCGTGGAGCTTCTTGAAAGCAGCGGAATAGAATATTTCAGGACCTGAATTTGAGACCAAAACCTTTAAATATCAAAAGGGTTGCCAGCAGCCAACCCAGAGGTGAGATAGATGACGCACCATATGTTTGATTTATTGAAGGCCGCGAAAGAGCTCGGTGACGAGTTCGGAACCGATGGCGGCGACGACGACGAAAGCGACGACTTCGACGACACCAGCGGCGACGACGACGAGTGGTAATCACGCTCCTTTTTTAGTTTTCTTTCCTTCGCCCTTCCATTAATAGAAGGGAAGGGTTTTTATAGCGCTGTTCTTTCCAGTTTTGCAATGGCAACCCCTGCTGCGATAAAAAAAATACTGGTAGCCGAAGACGGCAAGAAGTTCTATGTCCGCAACATTGCTGAGGACTTTCACACCCAGTTTGGATTCATTGGCAGGGACAAGCTCGCGAAGGCAAAGGGTGGCGATGCTGTCAAGACAAACACTGGCAAGGAGCTTTTTGTTTATGAGCCATCTTTCATTGACAGCTATGGCAGGATTAAGAGGGCTCCGCAGATTATCCCCCGCAAGGACGTGGCAGCCATAGTGGCTGAAACAGGGATAGGCAAGGACAGCGTTATCGTTGATGCAGGAACTGGCTCAGGAGCTCTTGCCCTCTTCCTTGGGAACATAGCGAAGAAAGTCGTGACTTACGAAATCCGTGATGACTTTGCAAAGGTAGCCGAGGAAAACATCAGGCAGCTCGGGATGAGGAACATTACTCTGAAAAACAAAAGCGTTTACGATGGAATTGATGAGAGGGACGTTGATGTTGTTACGCTTGACCTACCTGAGCCGTGGAAGGCTGTTGAGCATGCAGCAAAGGCGCTGAAAACCGGCGGGTTTATTGTTTCATACTCGCCAACAACGCCGCAGGTCAGTGATTTTATAGCTGCGGCTGCGAAAAACAAGTCGCTGATGCTCATCAAGACCATAGAAATAATAGAGCGCGAGTGGGAGTTCAGCGACCGCGTGGTAAGGCCCCTGTCGCAGCAGATAGGGCACTCCGGGTTCCTGACTTTTGTGAGGAAGATTAGTAAGTAAGACCTTTCAGGTTTATCGAAGAAATTTTGGGAAAAGCAAGATTTTAAGAATTCCTAAAGTAGCAGAGCAAATTTACAAGATAAGCAAGGGCGACAGGCTTAAGCTGGACTTTGGGCCGGAAGGGATATGCATAAAGGTAAAGGCTTAAACAACATCCTTCCTAACAATCTCTCCCGGCAGCGTCGCCTTCCCAGGCCAAATCTTTCTCCCGGGATAAATTGAAGTGTGGATTCCGAGCTTTGCGTTGTCTCCAATGATGGTTCCAAACTTTCTCCTGCCAGTGTCAACAAGCTCGCCCTTAACCATCGACTTCACGTTGCCATCATCATGCCTCAGGTTCGCGATTACCGTTCCTGCGCCAAAGTTCACGCTTTCACCTATCACAGAATCACCGCAGTATGTGAGATGGCCAATTGTGACGTTGTCCATAAGTATTGAATTCTTCACCTCCACTGCATTGCCAACCTTGCAGTGATTGCCGATTGAGGTGTGCGGCCTGATAAAGCAATTCGGCCCGATAATGCAGTTTTCGCCTATCACGACAGGGCCTTCAATGTAGGCGCCATTCCGTATCAGCGTGCCTTTTCCGACAGCGACAAATCCCTTCAGCGTGGCGTATTTCTCGACAACAGCAGATTTTGATATTTCTGGTTTGTTTTTCTCTTTTTGCTGCAGCACCATTTCATTGGCTTCCAGCAAGCTCCACGGGTAAGTGAGTGGCAGCCAGAACCCTGCCTCTTCGACCGCAACGTGTGGCAGCTGCTGTATTGCACCAATTATCTCGTATTCTCCCCTGCTGCTTTTCTTTAGTCTTTTCAATAGAGAGAAAATCTCTTTTGGAAGAACGTAGCAGGCAGTGTTGGCCAGGCCGCTGCCGCCCTCATCTGGCTTTTCAACTATTGTTTTGAGCGCCCCTCCATTTGCAACTATCTTGCCGAAGCTGCTGATGTTTTGGACTTTTTTTGCAAGGATGCAGCTGTCATGCTTCAGGCATTTCCTGATGTCGCTGCCGCTGTAGAGGTCATCTCCCATTATCACGACGAATTTCTTCTCTGCAGCAACGAATTTCTCTGCCTGAAGCAAAGCGTGGCCTGTCCCGAGCTGCTCTTTCTGGAAAGCGTAAGCTAGCTTTATTTTTCCGTAGCTCTTCCCAAATTTCGCCATTATTTCTTCGCTGCCGAATCCGACGACTATGATAGCCTCGTCGATCATCTCCGTTTTTTGATTGACCTTTCCCAAGTCGCTGTTGCGACTGGGCCCAGTCAACTGATGTTGACTTGGGTTCGAAAAAAGGTCAAGCTGCTGCAGGTTGTGCTCGAGTATTGTCGTGTTTGCAACAGGCAGCATCACCTTTGACCTGCTGACAGTAAGCGGATGGAGCCGCGTTGACTTTCCTGCTGCTAGTATTACTGCTTTCACTTTAGTTCAGCTCTTTTTTGGCTGCTTCTGCTATTTCCTCAGCCAGCTTTTTGATTTCGCCTTTGTTGTTGCCTTCAAGCATTATCCTGAGCATGTTTTGTGTTCCTGAATAGCGTATGAGTGTGCGCCCTTTTAGCTGTTGCAGCATTTTCTCTGCTGCGGCAATTGCAGCCGATGTCAGGGGCAGCGTGCTCAGTTCTTTCTTCTCTTTTACTTCCACGTTTATTAAGACTTGCGGTTTTTGCTCAAGCTTGGCTAGCTCAGAAAGCGGTTTTCCGGTTTCCTTCATCATGGAAGCCACGCTCAGGGCAGCCAGTATGCCATCACCAGTGGTGTTGTTTCCGATGATTATGTGCCCTGACTGCTCTCCTCCAAGTGCATAGCCGCGCTTTTTCATTTCCTCATACACGTACTTGTCGCCTGTCTTTACCCTTGCTACTTTCACGCCAAGCTTCTCAAGCTCATCATCAAAGGCAGTGTTAGTGTACTCTGTCACGACAACTGTCTTTCCGGCAAGCTTATTTTTGCTCAGCATTTGCTTGGCCAGCGCCAGTATTATGGCATCACCGTCAGCCACACTGCCTTTCTCATCAACCATTATCAGCCTGTCAGAGTCGCCATCAAATGCTATGCCGCATGCTGCTTTGGCAGCGAGGACTTCCTTTTGCAGCTGCTCAGGGTGCAGCGCCCCGCAGTCCTTGTTGATATTCTTTCCATCTGGCTTGTTGTTTATTACTGCTGCTGCAGCCCCAAGGGTTGCAAAGATGCCAGCAGCCTTGTACGCAGCGCCATTTGCGGCATCTATTATGATGGGCAAACTGTTAAGTTTAGGCTTCCCAGAAGAATCAGCCAAGAAGGAAAGATATTCAGCTTCAGCTTTTGCAAAAGTCATTGCAGTGCCTTTGCGGCTTCTTTCTGCCCTCAGGCCAATGTTCTTTTCAACAAACGCCTCTTCTTTTTCATTCAGCTTTTCGCCGGTTGATGTGAAGAACTTGATGCCATTCTCATCTGAGGGGTTGTGGCTTGCCGAAATCATTATTCCCCCATCGGCTTTCAAGTGGCTTGTGAGGTAAGCGACTGCGGCTGTCGGGAGCACTCCCAGCAGCTGGACGTCAACTCCAACATCTGTGAGCCCTGCGGCAATTGCCTGCTCAATCATCGCACATGACGCTCTTGTGTCTTTTCCTAAAACAACAGAGGGATTCTTTTTTCCGTTTGCCATCTTCTTGAGTAAGGTTGCAAATCCCCCAGCAATCTTCCTGATGCTTTCAGAAGTGAGCGGCTCTTCGCCAGGGATTCCCCTTATTCCGTCTGTTCCGAAGAGTTTGGGATTCATCTGGCAGCCGCCTCTCCTAATTTTTTGATAATCCTGCTGTGTAAGCTTTCCGTAACTGCCGCAAGAACAGCTTTTGAGCTTGGCTCCCAAGGGATGCTACTGAGGTCTGTTACGATTCCTCCAGCTTCCCTTAGCACAAGTGCGCCTGCTGCATAATCCCAAGCTGAGCTTCCCATTCTGATGTAGGCATCAGCCCTTCCTGTGGCGACCTCGCACATTGATAATGCCCCAGCCCCTTTTATTCTGATACTTTTAGCGTCGAGAGCTAGCTTTTGCATAGTTTCAAGTGCATTTTTTCTCTCTTCCTCATTGGAAGCCAGATCAAGGCACACTAAAGCCTGTTCCAAACTGCCTGTGCTGCTTGTGCTTATTTTGCTGCTGTTTAGAAACGCTCCTCTGCCGCGTATAGCAACATATAATTCTGAGGTCACAGGGTTGTAAATCACTCCTATCAGAAGCTCGCTGCCCTTTGCGAGGGCGATTGATACGCAGTAATAGTTGCCTCCTTTGCTGTAGTTCGTTGTGCCGTCAAGGGGGTCAACATACCACGTGTATTGGTTGCCTTTTACTGGTTTGTCTTCCTCGCTTACAATGCCGTGTTCCGGAAAATTTTTCAGGATTATGCCACGTATTACCGCGTCAGCTTCCTTATCAGCGTTTGTTACAAGGTTTTTTACGTTGCCTTCCTTGAAGCTTATCTTTAGGCCGTGGAACTGGTATTTAATAAGTATTTTTCCGGCCTCTTTCGCGGCAGCAACAGCAACTCGTTGCGCTTCCGCCAGAAAATCAGCCATATTGCCGCTCCACTATTTTATCTGCTGCCCGAGCTTTGCCCAGTCTTCGAGGAACTGCTTCAGCCCAGCATCAGTCAATGGGTGCCTGTAGAGCTGTTCAATGATTTTGAATGGGCATGTTGCTATGTCAGCGCCGAGCAGCGCTGCCTGCTTGACGTGGTCAGGGTGCCTTACGCTGGCAAACAGTATCTTTGTCGGGAACTCGTAGTTGTCGTAGATTTGCCTTATCTCTTCAACCAGCTCCACGCCGTCCTGGCCGATGTCATCAAGCCTTCCAACGAACGGGCTGATTATGTAAGCTCCTGCCTTCGCAGCCAAGAGCGCCTGGTTTGCTGAGAAGCACAATGTTACATTGGTTCTTATGCCCTCCTTTGCAAGCGTCTTGACTGCTTTCAGCCCATCTGGGGTCAGCGGGACCTTGACCACAACATTCTTGTGGATTTTTGCGAGTATGCGGCCTTCGTGGAGGATGTCCTCGTATTTGACAGCAACAACCTCGGCAGACACATCGCCTTGGACTATCTCGCAGATTTCCTTTACAATCATCTTGAAATCCTTGCCCTTGTCCTTCTCCTTGGCAACAAGGCTGGGATTTGTCGTTACCCCGTCAAGGATTCCCCAGTCGTTTGCCTGCCTTATCTCGTCAATGTTGGCTGTATCAATGAATATTTCCATTTTTCATCCCCCATCTGCTATAGTTTTTTGGATTGAACCTTTTTATCAAAAAGGGTCATGTTTTTATTGTTTTCGTTATAGTTATCCAAATGTTGCCCTGATGATGCTTGAGCTTAGCGCCGTCAGGCTGTCCACTGCAGTGTCTGCTTTAGACACGTCATGGCTTGCCGTTGATGGGGTTCGCAGTGCGATGCAGGGCATGCCTGCTGCCTTGGCCGCGGCAACCCCTGACGCAGAGTCCTCAATTACAAGGCATTCCGCAGGGCTTAGCCCGAGCTGCCTGGCAGTCGTGAGGAAAACTTCAGGGTTTGGCTTGCCGTGGGCAGTGTCCTCGCACGAGACAATGGTGCGGAAGTATTTTGCTATCCCAAGGCGCTGGATAACAGCATCAATAACTCGTCGGTACTGGCCCGAGGCAATTGCTAGCTGGTACTCATGCTGTCTGAGGTCCCGGAGGAGCTCTAACAGTCCCTGGCTTGCTGCAATGCCTTCCTTGCTGATGAGGGAAACGACAGTCGCGGTTTTTTCCGTGACAAGGTAATCAACAGCTTCAGGCAGCGTGAACATGTCTTTGAACATTTCCCAGCTTTTCTTTGTTGATAGGCCGACCATAGCGTCGTTTTCCTGCTGGGAGACAGTATAGCCAAATTTTTTGAGGACAATGTTGTCAGCCCTGAAGTGTATCGGCTCTGTATCGGCTATGACACCATCGTGGTCAAAGATTACTGCTTTTATCATTTTTGTGAGTGTTTTAAGTTTCAGTTTGGTGACTTATCTCTTTCTGGACTTGTTGTAAACAAGCCATCATTTTATTACCTTTTTCAGTGAGTTTGTAACAGGAATTAAGCATTTTATTTTTTCTAAATTCGGCTTTTATCCACGAATTGATGCTTTTCCTGGCTCCTAGGATAAATTGTGCTGTTTCAGTGTTAATCAGTCTAGTGAAAAATATTTTTCTTCTTTTAGGGTAATAGTTAAAAATTAATTTGTAAAGTGAAGGCATATTTTTTATAAATTCAAGCGCACCTATTCGGATATAACATTTACCATTTTTTTCTGTTACGGCTCTATACCTGAGTTTAGAGATATTAAGCACCTTTTCCAAAATTAACATGTCGCTGGGGTTAGTAGCTATTTGTACATGTCCTCTCTTATTTGCATTACTTGCACCATCACCCTCAAACACGCCTAAAATAAAGCGTATGGCCAATTCTCGATTCTTTTTAGTATAAATGTAATTAAGTAAACCGTTTAAAAGTCGATTGTATAGGTTTAGCACTAATAATCGATTCTCTCGGATTATTAATGTGCCATATTTGTTAAATTTTCTGGCCGTAAAAGAATTAGAAGGCCTAAACCATATTCCTGATATGCTTACGCCAGCTCGCTTCAGCCAGTGGTTTCTGAGCAATTCTTCAGTATTTATGTAGTCACCCTTATGATTAGTAAATGATAAGCTAAAGTTGGGAGATGAATTCTTCACTATTTTTTTGTGCATCTCCAGATAGTATTTAGCTTGTTCAAAAGTCGATGCGCAAATCGCCCAACCATTGCCTTTTTTAGTCCCGTCAGCAAAATAAGCCCCAAAATAATGTGCCAAATCATCGTAAGAAATTTGGGTTGTAATAATCAATGGAGGTTTATGCTTTTCTATTATAATGGCTTCTTCATTTTCTAATAAAGAAAAATTCAACCCTTTTAATATCGAAAGAGTTAAGTGCTCAGATTTTTTCGGATTTACCTGTGAGAGGGAAGAAGTCTTGATAACTGCACTTTTTCCGTAGTATTTCGGTCCTAGGAAAGTGTAATATTCTTTACTTCCATGATGTAATCTGGTATCAATCCTACTATAAAGGTTGCTGCTTAAACCTTCTATTTGTAATTTCATTTTTATGATGGTGTCCTGTTTTAAGTTAAGTTTTTCAGCGATATCTATTGGGAAGTATATCTTTCCATCACGATCGACCTCTGTAAAAAATCCTTCGATTGGAATGATTTTTGCTTTGATTTCTTTTCCGATAAGATTATACTTTTCAGTAACCTTTCGAGATATATAAATGCCTTTGTAGTCATAAACTCTGATTCTCCCAAATAAGCTAACGAGTTGTGAATTGCATTTGATTAAAATATTAACGCTGGAACCTATTTCAAAATCGTTAGACAAGTTTTTTTTAAATTGAATAAAGCCCATTCCTGATTTGTTGGCTTTGCGTATTTTGCATAGGCATTTGATTACCATGCCGATATATCAGGGCAATCAGTATATAAAGCTTACTTTACTGTACAGCTCTTTGCTAGGTTACGGGGGTAATCAGGGTCTAGTCCTCTAAGAACTGCTATGTGGTAAGCCAGGATCTGCACAGGGATTATGTTCACGATTGGGCTGGCGTTTCCGGCGTCCGGCACTTTTATCCAGTAGTCGAACACGTCATTGTTTTCCGGGCTTATGCCTATGATGTAGCCTCCTCTTGCCTTGACCTCTGTTGCGTTGCTTATCATGTCCTGCTTTGTCTCATCATTTGCAACAATAGCAATGCATGGTATTCCTTCCTCGATAAGGGCGAGGGGCCCGTGCTTTAGCTCCCCGCCTGCAAAGCCCTGGGCGTGGGTGTAGCAGGTTTCTTGCAGCTTTATGGCCGCTTCAAGCGCTATCGGGTAATTAACACCACGGCCGATAATAAAGACATCGTTCTTGTCAACAAGAATTTGTGCCAGCCGCTTTATGCGCTCCTCGTACCTTGGGTTAAGCATGTCATTAACAGCACTCGCGGTATTCATCAGCAACAATTTTCCTTCTTGCAATTTCCCAGCGGTTGCATACGCAAGCAAAGTCAGGACAGCAAGCTGGGCTGTGGTTGCTTTTGTGCTGACAACCGCCCTTTCAGCTCCTGCATTCACCATGAAAAAATCATCACTGACTCGCATCATGGTTGAGCCAAAAACGTTAAGCAAAGACACCACCCTCACATTCTTTGACTTCGCCACTTCAATTGCCTCAAGAACATCAGCTGTTTCCCCGCTTTGGGAAACTGCAAGCATGAATGTTTTTGGAGTGAGGTAATGCTGGTAATTGGCGAATTCTGAAGCAACGACAGAGTTGATGTGCTTCTTGGAAATTTTGGAAAAAAGATACTCGGCAACCAGGCACGTCTTTCCCGCTGTGCCACAACCCACAAAAAATGTGCCAAAGGCGCTTTTGATGTCGTTGGCAACCGTTAGTATCTTAGCATCGTCCTGGTTTATTGCCTGGGCGAGCGTGTCCTTTTGCTCCATTATCTCCTTTATGAGGAAGTGGTCATAATCGCCCTTATGGGAAGTTCCGGGGTGCCAGTCAATCCGGATAACCCGCTTTGACACTTCCTCGCCTGTTGCAATGTTCAAGAATTTCACGCCGCCGCCAATGATTACCATCTCGTTATCATCCAAGTACATGACCTTGTTTGTGTGGTCAAGGAATGCGGTGACGTCTGATGCTATAAAGAACTCATCGCTGCCGTTCTCATTCACTCCAACTATTAATGGCGCCCCTTTTCTTGCTGCCACCATCTGCTTTGTTGTTGCGTCAATGGCAACGAATGCTGACCTTCCCTTGAGTTTCTTTGCCGCTTCTGCAACCGCAGCGTCAAAGCCCATATGCGAATTCAAGGCAAATTCCTCAATCAGGTGGGGGATTACCTCTGTATCCGTCTGCGACC
>JAHFTU010000042.1 GCA_023269295.1 Candidatus Woesearchaeota archaeon
GCCGTTTTCCAGCTTCCTCTCAACTACCTGAAGGAACACCAACTCATCCCCCACTTTTGTCCTGGTTTTCCTGATTGTGCCTGCCGGGAGCTCGACCACATAACTGGCCCTGCTCTTCGCAGAATATGTGGTGAAGGGCTGCATTGCCGAAACCATCTCCACAACCTGCAACTTGCTGCTGAGGAACATGATGTCTATCGGGAAAAAGACAAAGTACGTGTGCAGGCTTATTGGTATTTCCCTTCCGAACCTGAGCACCATGGCTGACTGGGTTGGCTTTGAAAACATCAGGCCGACAGCCCTTCCAAGCGCAGAATCCGCAATCTTTGAGCGCGACGCAATAATCGTGTTTCTGGTAACGTTCTTTACAGGCATAGAATATCAAAACCATGATTTTCGCGCTTGTTATTAAGCTTTGCGGCTTTGCGAAAAAAAATAATGGGGATGCTGGGATTTGAACCCAGATCCGAGGCTTTCTTCTATGGGTTTTTCATCGCCTTTCGGCTCAGTTCTCCAAACACTGGAGGCCCCCATAATGCCGGGCTGTACCACCTGCAGCGCCTATTCAACGCGGCAGATTTGTTTATACTACATCCCCATAACACAAAAGGCGCCCCATAAACGTATTTAAATGTTATGACGCTTTAGTTGCGGCTGCGGAAAAGATTATTAAACAGAAGAAGTGAAGATATGAAGCTAAAAAGAGGCAACATAGAATGAACAAGCGATTCCTTGAAGCGGTTGCAACGCTCACCGGCACAACAATGGGGGCAGGCATGCTCGGAATCCCTTATGTTGTGGCAAGGTCAGGAACAGCCATTGGGCTGGCCCACATTATAATAATAGGCGCCGCTGTCATGCTTGTCAACCTGTTGCTTGGAGAAGTTGTGCTCAGGACAAAGGGCAACCACCAGCTTACAGGCTATGCCGGGAAATACCTTGGCAGCACAGGAAAAAGGCTCATGGCTATCACCATGGCAGCTGGGATTTACGGCGCACTGCTCGCATACATCATAGGCGCAGGGACCTCGCTCAGCGCAATTTGGCCGCAGCTGCCGCCAGTTGCAGGAAGCATAATCTTCTTCGCAATTGCTTCGGCCATCATCTATTTTGGCTTGGAGGCAGTTGAAAAATCCGAGCTGCTGCTGGCATTCCTGACTGTGGCCATAATCACTATTATAATAGTGGCTACGATTGCCTCTGATAAGTTCTCAGCCGCTAATTTCACAAAAACAAGCTTCGGGAACGCGTTCCTGCCTTACGGGGTTGTGCTTTTCGCCTTCCTGGGGGCTGTGGCAATCCCTGAAATGAAGGAAGAGCTTGGCAAAAGCAGGGCGCTGCTAAAAAGAGCTATAATAATAGGCGGCCTGGTGCCCATTGTCCTTTACTCACTTTTTACTGTGGCAGTAATCGGAATAAGCGGGGCAGCAACGAGCCAGATTGCAACAACAGACCTCGGCGCGAGGCTTGGCACGCTTATGGCGGTATTTGCAAACCTGTTCGCTGTCATCGCAATGGGCACATCATTCATAGCGCTCGGGCTCGCCCTCAAGGAGATGTACGTGTATGATTACAAGCTGCGCAGGAATGCGGCCTGGATCCTGACGTGCATAGTCCCGCTGGCTGCATTCATGCTTGGCGTAAAAAGCTTTGTTGCTGTGCTTGGAATTGCAGGGGCCGTAGCAGGAGGAACAGAGGGAATACTGCTGATACGAATGCACAGCAAGGCACAGAATAGAAGAACGGAGATAAAACCAGCATATGCCATAAAAACAGGCAGGCTCCTGGCGGCAGCACTGACAGCAATGTTCCTCATAGGAATAATTTACGCAATAACAAAAGCAGCCGGCGGCTAGGCAGGCGACTTATTTCTTTTCCTTCTTCTCAAAAGCAAAGAGAATGCCAATTATGGCGAGAAACGCAAAAACGCCAATGATTATGTATAGGCGGTAAACAGAAACAAAATCCCTCACTGCAATAAGCGCATCAAGCGGGGAGCTCGGCAGGCCGCTCATAGCTGGCAATTTGACATTAATGCCATGGGCAGAAAGCCACTTCCTAAACACAGTTGCTGCAATAAAAACACCAATTAAAGCTGCAGCAATTACCACACCGATTACTTTCCAAATATTTTTCCTAGCAGCAGCCAAAACTCCAGCAAGCCAATCAAACCATCCCCTGAACCACTCAGGAATCCCGCCAAGCTGGCCTGTCCTGTGAGAGTAAAGTACGGATCCGGCAAAAAGAATTACAACTGCCGCAATGGCAATTTTCTGCCAAACAGCATTTGGCACTTTTGATACTCGTGACTTGAGGCTGCTGATTGAATTCAAAACCGATCTTTTTATTTTGCCGGCAAAACCCTTAACTGCCGCAAATGCCTTCTTCATTTGCAGGGCCGACGATGCGGAATTATTTTTTGGTGCTGACACCTTAACTTGCTTTTCCTCTTTCACCAACTGCTTTGCCGGCTCAGGCGGAGGCTGCACCCTTGTGACAGCAGATAAGAAACGCGAAAGCGCATTCTCCCTTGTGGCGTTAGCGCCGTTATTTGCAGCTACAGCTGGCTGCACAGCGGGCTGGGTAATGTTGGCGGACTTTGTCTCGTTATGGCCGCGGCCAAACGCGCTGCTTAAGCTCGGCGTTACAGACGCCAGGATGATTAAGCCGACAACTGCGAGTGCAATGACAACCGCTGCTATGGCTTTAGAGTTGGCAGGAGCTGATCTCACTGAGACTGGCCTCAGCGGCCTCGGCTTTTCTGCAGCCTGCTCCTTTTCAGGCCCGAAAACATCCTCCCATGCATAGCGCACAGGCACTCTCTTTTTGGCAACTGCAACCTTAGCAACTGTGACGAAAGAAATTCCGGCACGCCTTCTTTTCTTCAGGGCAACAATAACCGCTCCAAGATAAATAAAGAGTACCAGAATGATGAAAAGGCCGGCTGTAGCTGCGATTGAAACATTATGATACGTGACAAAGGCAGGGAGCTGCAGCAGGTCAGAGTAATGCCCGAAAACCAAAACAAGAGGGGCAGTCAGGAGAAACAAAAAAGCCAGCAGCATAACAAAGAAAACAGCTGATTTATTATTTGCCATCAAAATTTCCCCCTAACGAAAATCACAACAACTAGTTACTACTCTAAAATAGGTTCTATTATTTAAAGTTTCTGCCCACGTGCCAGAGACGCTGCTGCTACTTTTGCTTTATAAAATAAGAAAAGAGAGAAAAGATAAAATAATTAAAAAGAAAAAAGGCTCAGTAGTATGTCTGGGTTCCTTCCTCGCCTGCGCCCGGGCCCTTCATTCTCCTGAAGGCAACAACCACGCCGACAACTACGAGGACGACTATCAGCACAATCAGGCCGAGCTGCAAGAGCTGCACGAGGCTGCCAACGCCTGCGCCTGTGCCTTCAACAACGTTAGCAGACAGCGGAAGCTCCTTCACAACGTCGCCTGCCTGGTCCTTCACCCTGATGGTGAAGCCCTGCCCGCCAGCGCCGCCCTTTGCCGAAACAAAGGCGTAAACTGTCTGGCTGTCACCAGGCTTGACTGTAACAATGTTGCTTGGGCTGAGCTTTACCGTTGCCCAGTCAGCACCGATTACTGACAAACTGTAGGTCTTTGTCTCAGTGCCGCCATTCATTATTGTGAGCGGGTATGAAACAGCAGCTCCACCGGCCTCAACATTCTGAGGCTCAGCATTGTAAACAATCTTCACGCCATTGGCTGAGACAGATGAAGAAGAGCCTGCAGATGATGCTTCGCATGTGCCCTTGGTAACAGTTATCTGCTTTGCTGCAGCCACTGTCTTGTCACCCTGCTCAAAAGTAACGACAGCCTTGACATCGTAAGTGCCAGGCCTTGCGCACGGGTCAACCCTGAGGAAGAACTCCTCTGAAGTGGCTGACTCATCTGATTTTAATTCGTTGATAAAATCAGGGGTTGCTGTAACGCCAAGCTCAGGAATGCTGACCTGGACCTTGACGTCCTTCTCGTTCTTGTCACCCTGGTTCTTGACCCTGACTGTAGCGAGAATTGCCCTGCCAGCCTGGACGGTATCCTGTGGGTTAACGCTGAAGTCCTTCACAATAACATCATGTGACGCTGGGGTAACCTTAATCCTGAAGTCCTTTGTGACCTCGTCATTGTCCCTTCCGCCAACAATAACCCTAATCCTGTAAGTGTCCTCCTGAACCCTGGCAGGCAGCTTCATGTTAAGCGTCTTGACATAGCTGACTCCCTTCTGGACATCAAACGGCCCTGCTGAGTCGCTGATAGGGTCATTCCTTCCGAACTCAAAGCCAGTAACGAAAGACCTTATCTCAACATCCTTTGCGTCGCTGTTTGCGGTGAGCTTTACCTTAAGCGCGAAAGACTGGCCACGCTCCATATCCCTGATATTTGTGTCAGATGAGCTGAGCTCAAAGTTGTCAATCAGGACGCCATCAACTGTAACTGGCACCTTGTTCCCTGCTGAAGGGGCGCCTGAAACAACAGTTGTAGCAGTAGCCGAACCAGCATCAGTGTTGGTTGCTACCTGGGCCGTAAACTTAGCTGTCTGGCCAACAGATGCTGCTGAAGGCACAGTTACTGTGAAATCCGCAAGGCACACAAGCTGGGAGTTGCAGTTAACGCTCTGAGGCGAAACAGGCCAGTTGAGGTCGCTTGCAAGAGTTATAGTGTTAATGAACTGAGGCGGCTGAACAACAGCGGTGTCATTTGATGCTGAAACAGAAACCTTAAACGTGGTCCCAGCAATGACATTTGAAGGCAGGCTGACAAATGAAACCTTAGGCGCGGCTGCGGTAGCAACCGAAGACAGCAAAAGCATGCTGACGATAGACATCAAAAGAACGACAAAAACGCTTTTGGATACTTTCATTTTCAAACCACCCCAACACTATTATTTGCAACAAAATAATGCATTATGTTGTCACTGTGATACCATGCTTCTATATAAACATTTCGCTTTTTTAGCATACAAGAGTAGTTACTTTACTTAACTATGATAAAGTAGTATTGAATTTGCCGTCTGCTTTTCCTACAATCATTTTCATTGTTTATCGACGTAGTTTTACTGCAGTAAGACCGGCCTGAATTTTATCCTTCTGCCCTGCTCGCTGTTAAAGGCGATTTGCATGTAAGGGTCAAATTCTGCCGGAATTGGAGCCTCTATGTGGACTGTCTGCTTCTTGTTCTTTGAGAAGTCAACACGGTGCCCTGCCCTGATGCCAAGCTCAGGGACAGAAACAACCACTTTTGCGTCAGTGAGCTTCCTGTCAGCATTCAAGCTTACGCTCACCAAGAAATCCGAATCAAGCTGGTAAGCTGAAACGTGGCTGATTTGCACAACCTTGTCGTTTGGCCTGACTTCAGCGGCTGCAGCGCTTATTGCGGATGAGAAAACAGCAATCATAACAAAGAGCGAAACAAGGAACATCTTCAGTGAAAGCATTTTATCAAACCCCCAAAACTACAAGTTGCCAATGAAAAAATAATGAAAGCTTATTCCAGCACAAAAAGCAACCTATTATTTAAAGTTTTTGCATGTGACGCTACTTTGGAATAGGAACACGCTGGGAGACTGGCTTGTACGTTGCCCTAGCAAACAGCGATGTGTCATGCTCGCTCTGCCAGTACAAAAAGTCAAGGTCTGCACGGAAAAGCGGTGAGCGTACGCCATCATAAACAGAAACAATCAGAGGGGAATAAGGCTTTGTTTCTTCTACAGCGACAAACTGGGTTACGTTTAGCTGCCTCCCTTGCTGCTTTAACTTCTTAGCTGTTGAAGGCTCATCAAGCGATTTAACCTTCAGGACAGGAATTGCCCTGTAATTTTCACGAATACTGTCAAATTGTGGCGGAAGCTGAAGCGGCCTGAAATACTGCTTCTCAACTACTCCAACCCCTGCATCCAAAACCGCGTCTCCGTTTCTGATGCCTTTTTCAAAAATCACAACAGGGTATGAAAGCGGAGAAGTTCTTGCTGACTGCAGCTGCCTTATAACGTCGCCTGTGACTACTACTCTAAACTCGAGCTTCGCCTCCCTAAAATGCTCCATAACGATTCCAGAAGGTGGCAAGGGCGTCATAAGCTGCCCATCTTTTACAAACTTTTTATTCCAGTTACGGACAGCAACAACCACATCCTTAATGTCATAGGAAACAACGTAAACCTCAACACCCTGATTCGCTAAACCAGCTGCAAAAGTCAAAACGCTTAGATCTTCCCTACCAACTAACTTACCCGGCGCTATTCTTGCAGCTTCAGAGGCGCTTGCTGCAGAAATATGAAATGACAAATCAGTAAACTCTCCAAAAAGATCCTCCAAACCGCACTGAGCTACTGGAATGCCGTAATCATCAACACGACCTGTCGCAAGAAAAGTGTTATACTTATCCGTTACTTCTTTCGGAGCCCTCCAAAGCCACCTCTTGCCTTTCTGCGTGGCAATGCTCTGCGTCATCAGCAAGGCCTGATAAGCCCAGATGTTCCGATTGCTAAGCCTGGTGAGAAAAGATGTGTCAGTAACCAGAACAAGGTCATGTTTATTGTGCACGACTTCTACTGGCTCCCTGCCTGCTGCAGGCGAGACTTTTACAGCTAAATCAACAGCTTCCTCAAGTGTCATAATGAAGCGGGAATGAAACCGGATATATTAGCTTTTTGTGTCATCGCAGTTACAAAAATGCAGAGAAATTAAAAACCAGGCTTAGCAGCCGCTGTCAACAGTGAAAACCCTGTAAACAGTCCTGCTGAACTTGGTGTTGGTTACGGTAACGCCAAGATAATAAGTGCCTTCCCGGGCATCATTTGGAACGTCAAGCCTCAAAAAGCGTGTCAGCTTGTCTGAAGTTGTAATGGCGACAGGGCCGCTTCTAGCTCGGACGCCAATCTCAGGAACAGTTGCAGTAAAAGACACGTCCTTCAAAGTAGCCTTGCCAGTATTCCGTACCTTTACTGCAAGCAAAGCAGACTCTCCTGGAGAAACACAGTCAGAGTCTGTAAAGCTTACCGAGCGCATGAAAAGAGGCTGAAGCGGGAACTTCAAGGCAACTGACTGCAGCGGGTTTGCAGGGCCAACAGTTGAAACTACCACGATTGCAATTGGAGATGGTGGTGAAGGTGTAATTACAGGAGCAGGTACTGGAGCAGGAATTGGGGCAGCGCATGCACCGCAAAAAGTGCCACAACTATCAGTCTTGCCGCAGCCAAGAGCAGCGCATGAAGCAGCAGGGACACAAGGAGCAGGAGCTGGGCAGGCACCGCAAAAAGTGCCACAACTATCAGTTTTACCGCAGCCAAGCGAAGCGCATGAAACAGCAGGAACGCATCCACCGTAACCGCCATCATAGCCGCCATCACCACCCGGAGGCAGGTTGCAGCTTACAGGCAGTGTTGGAGATGCCCAAACTTTTACGCAACCGTAAGGGCACGTTTCAAGTGTGGACCACTGCTTTGAACAATCGGAAAGCTGCTTCTCCCTTTGCCTGTCGTTTCCAGAGCAGCGGTAGCTGTCGAGGAACTTCACTTCACAAGTCTGGGCTGGTTGCGAAACGCAGGCTGCTGTTGCAGCATTGCAGCCGTACGCGCAGCTTTGATCAAACACCCAGCTCTTGCTGCAGTCTGGGTTCACTTTTTCCCTCTGCCTCTCGCTTCCGGAGCACCGGTAGTTGCCGGTAAGCTTCTCTGTGCACGAAACCGGAGGAACAACAGGAATTTCGCACTGAGAACTGCAGGAAAAATCTGTTGACTTTGTCACGCTTTTCGAGCAGTCGAATTTGTGCTTGTGGTTGTCTTCTCGTAGCAACCGGTGCATGAGCTTGTTTCGGCAGGGGTGCAGCTAACAGGCGGGGCAACATCAAGCTCGCACTGAGAGCTGCATGAAAAATCTTGAACCTTAACTTTGCTAACAGAGCAGTCTGTACTTGTTTTGGTTATTGATTTCTCATAGCAGCCTGTGCAGGAACTAGCTTCTGCAGGAGTGCAAGTGACAGGAGGGGAGGTTATCTCGCAAAGGCTGCCGCATCCTGAATCGTACTGCTTTGATGCAGTAAAAGTGCAATCAAAATTAAGGGCAGTAATCGTACTCTCATAACAGCCTGTGCACGCCTTACTGGAAGAGGGCGGGCAAAAGTCATCTGACAGAGCAGAGGCTGCTGGCAAATTCGCAAATAGCACCAGCAAAGAAATTGCTAAAAACCAAAAAACCCGTGAGCGCCTCATTTGTGTGGCAACCTCCTGGCACTCACTTCCCCTGAAGTGGCTTTATGTCAGTAATGCTGTAGAGAGCAGCAGCCAGAGCAACGCCACTCGGGTCAGCAGGCTTGAAATACCTTGTCTTTGCATCAGTAGCCCTGCCGCCTTCAACCTTGAATGTTGTCACAGCAAAGTCTGAGCAGGGTTGCTGTCCATCAAAGCTGTAAAATGCAAGTCTCAGTTCATAGCCACTCTTGGCCCTTGCAACGGCCGCATTGAGGAAGTCCTTAACGTCAGGACCATACCTGCCCTGCGCTGTTACCATTGAAACAATCTTTTCAAGATTGCTTTCAGTAATCTTAACCACGTCAGACTGTGTAAGCTTGCCCTGGCCAACCATTTCAGCCGTGTTGTAAGGCGTCGCAGGCCTGTTCTCAGGAGGAACAATGCAACCATACTTCAGCTGGTCCGACGTCAAGCCCGGCGTAGGAGTTTGCACTGGAGTTACGGCCTGAGCCGGAGTCGGTGAGGGTGCGGGTGATGGAGTAGGTGATGGAGTGCTTGTAGGCGGAGTAGCTGTAGGCACTGGTGTTGGAGCGACAGGTGTTGGAGTCGCTGGTGGAACTGTAGTTGGTGTAGAAGGTGGCTGTGGCGTTGAAGTTGCAGGCGGAACTACAGCAGGAGCAGTTGGAGATGGCGGTGTTTCACTTGGGGCAGCTGTTGGCTGAGGAGTAGCCTGAGCATATGGAGTAGGCGTTGTAGCTTCCCAAATGAATCTTGAGCCCCTGTCAAAACGGTCGTAAACAGCTACAGAAAGCAACATAGCTGCGACAAACCCAAGCTCTATGCCATTCCTAACAAGGGTCTTTGTGCGCGTTGCTGCGTTGCCGTATGCGTGCGTAGCCGCCGAAACTGCGACATCTGTAGCTGCAATAATGCCAGCCAATCCGCCAGCAGTGACAAAACCAGCTTGAACTGGGTGCCTAGTGTATACGTCAGCGATTGAACCCCAAAGACGGCCAGGAGTAATCGCATCCAAAACGCTTAAAGTAACTGCTGTGACTGCGCCGTAAGCGACACCAGAATCAATGCTTAACCTTACAGGGCTGTTTGGATTTTGCAGTTCGCTCCAGACGCGCTGAACCGCTCCATTAGCCCTAATGGCTGGAGGAACTACACGTCTTGCAACCCCAACCGCGACCCTGCCAGCCGGCGCAAGAACATAATGGTCAGTTTGGCGAGGAAGCCAGAGAAAGCCATTTGCAGCATTATCAACAACTTGTTTAAAATTAACCGCCATCAAAAACCACCCCAACTGTTTGTAAATTAAATCGTGATTAGGGAATGGAAGAGGAAGCCATATAAAAAGATTTCTATTTGTTACTATTCTAGAATAGATACATAAATGCAAATGGCACAGCAACAATTAAAAAAGGGCTGCAATACGTGGCTGCAACGAAAATGGAAACAAAAGAATAGCAGTTGTGAGGGCAGGACAGGCAGGCGGGCACCAAAAGATTTATATATGATGGTTCAATTATGGTCCATATGGTTCAAAATAGAAACAATATTGGCAATTTGGATTTTGAGATAATACTGCTGCTGCTCAGGGGAGAAAAACACTTGAGAGGGGTAGCAAGACAGCTAAACCAGTCTCACTCGACAGTTCTCAGAAGGCTAAATAATCTGCAAAAGGAAAATGCGCTGGATTACAAGAAAGAGGGAAAAAACAAGGTATTTTTCATTAAGAAGAGCCTGCAAGCTAAGAATTATGCGCTCAATGCAGAAAGATACAAGCTCATTAAGCTATTGAAAAGCTATCCG
>JAHFTU010000100.1 GCA_023269295.1 Candidatus Woesearchaeota archaeon
TCTTCATTGACCTCAGGCCGAGGTTTGTCAAGCTTCCCGACATCAGCATCAAGGAAAAAATCAACGTGCGCTACCCCTTGCTGCCGCCTTATGCTTTTGCTCACATTTACTGGGACAACACTGCCAAGGAGCTTCTGTATTCTGTTGAGGAAGTCCTTTTGACAGACACTGAAAAGGAGCTTCTGAAGCTTATTCAGCTCGGGCTTGAGGAGATGATTAACATAAGCTATGCCTATGCCTCAAAGTCAGAGCTTATCATCAAGTACCTTGAGAAGAACGTCCAGTCCATCCTTGCCGAGCTCGGCGCCAAGGTTTCCAAGCAGTCCTATCTGAAGATTATGTACTTTGTCTACCGCGACTTTGTCGGCATGAATGAAATTGAGCCGATGATGCACGATTTTTACATTGAGGACATTGAGTGCAACGGCGTTGACACGCCCATCTACATTGTCCACAGGAGATACCAGAACATGCGGACTAATATCATATTCCCTGAAGCGAAGCGGCTGGTTGACTTTGTTGAGAAGCTCGCCCAGAAAACAGGAAGGTACGTGAGCTACGCCAAGCCGCTGCTTGACGGCAGCCTGCCTGATGGAAGCCGTGTCAACGCAACGTACACCAGCGACGTGACTGCGCATGGCCCGACATTTACGATAAGGAAGTTTACCAAGGACCCCCTGACTCCGGTTCACTTGATGGGTTACAAGACCGCGAGCCCTGACATTTTTGGCTTCCTGTGGCTTGCGATTGAGAACAAGTTCAACATCATGGCGATTGGCGAGACAGCCTCTGGCAAGACAACATTCCTTAACTCCATACTCCAGTTTGTGCCTCCTGAAGCAAGGATTGTTTCGATAGAAGATACGAGGGAGCTTAACCTTGCTCATGATAACTGGATTCCTGCTGTTGGCAGGGTCGGCTTTGGCATTCCCAACCTGCTTGGGAAGCAGTACGGCGAGATCAGCCTGTTTGACCTGCTGAGGGAAACTTTCAGGCAGAACCCGGACTATGTTGTCGTGGGCGAGGTCAGGGGCAAGGAAACCTATGTCCTGTTCCAGGGCATGGCATCCGGGCATCCAAGCTTCAGCACATTCCACGCATCCTCGGTTGAGACGCTGATAAGGAGGCTGGAGACCCCTCCAATCAACCTTCCTGCCTCGCTCGTTGACAGCCTGGACATTGTGTGCAGCGTCATCCACGTCAAGGACCAGAGGAGAAATGTCAGAAGGGTAAAGGAGGTAAAGGAAATAATCGAGGTCAAGCAGCAGGTTGGCACTGTTGACTCCAACACGCTTTTTGAGTGGAACCAGATTGAGGACACTTTTGTCTTCAACGGCAACTCGCACATCATGTCCATAATCAGCAAGCGCACCGGCGCCACAATCAAGGAGCTTGAGGACGAGATGCGGGTCAGGGGATTGCTGCTTTCAAAGCTGCTTGACAAGAACATGACGCACTACAAGGACGTCACCAAGGTAGTCAACGAGTACTACAAGGATCCCGAAGGTGTCAAGGCATTCTTTGGAATAAAATAAGCTGCAATAATAGAAATAATTTAAAATAGCATCATCAAATAAGTAAGTTTAGGGGATGAAAATGCAAAACCCAAATCACTCAAAAGCGATTGGGCCCAGTCGCGCCTTGCGCGACTTGGGGAAAAAAGCAGGCACAGCCCACCAACACAGCTCGCTGTTGCCCAGTCCGCTGGCAGAGCTGAACAGCCACGTTTCAAAAGCCGCTCTGCTCGTTGAGCTTTACGAGAAGCACGCCAACTCTGAAATCAGGAATGAAAGCGAGCTTGGCCACGTGCAGCGCGAGATGAAGGTCATAAAGAGCGAGATACTTTCTGAGCTGGTGCGCTCAAAGGGCGCATTGCAGCAGCTTCAGAGGGAAACAAAGGGCTGACGAGGGGAGTCAAAGGTAGCATGACGCATAAAAACGCGCGGCAGCTGCTGGCAGAGGTTGCCGAGCTGCTTAAGGAGCTTGAAGTTTATTCTAGCCAGAGGGACTCTTTCTTTTCAAGCCTCAAGAAGCTTGACAAGGAATACGAGGAGGGCCGCTTCGGCTACCTTGAGTACCAGCAAAAGCAGAAGGTGCTGCTGAGAGGAAGGGCTCCTGAGGAGCTGTCAAGGTACTACAGCGCGTACATTTATTCGCTCCTGAAAAAAGTTGAGTTCATAATCTCGCAGGCCACTGCTTTGGTTTACGATGACAATTCTTTCAGCAGCCTTTTGGTTAAGGGTAGAGGCAGGGTCCCCATGTTCAATCCTGCAAAGGGTGCGGTTTCTGCAGGCCCGGCCGCAACTGAAACAGCGAGGCAGGAAGTTCAACGCATTGAAGTCTTCAACATTGACAATGAGATCAGCCGCCTGAAAGGCCTGCTTGAGGCAAAGAACATCAGCCCAAGGCAGCTTGAGCAGCTGCAGGAGTCAGCAGCCAAGTCAGGCAAGATGGACAAATTGAGGTCAAGCATCCCAAGGTTTGAGGAGGTTGTTGAGGAAATTGAAGCTGCAGAAAAGAGAGCGACCAAGGATTTTGTGAAAGCAAAGTTTGGGATGAGTCCTCAGCAGATTAAACAGCCTGTTACAACTGCTGCGGCTGGAAAAAACAGAGTAAGCTTCCTGAAGTCGCTGTCTGCTGCCGCAAAAGCAGTCCTCAAGTTCGTTATTAATGTTCCTGTTACAGCAGCGAAGTCGCTGGGCCGTGTAGCCAGCAAGATAGCAACTAAGAAGCCAGCAGCTGCGAAGAAAGCTCCGTCTGAGTTCTACGCACCTGAGAAGAAGCAGAAGCCCGCCCCAATCGGGGCCCAGCGCCAGGGGATTTTCTCTGCATTCGCTGACCTGTTCAGTCCCAAGAGAGTCAAGCGGGGGATTTTTGTTGAAGAGATTGTGCAGATGGAGAAGCAGGCAAAGGCCGGCGAAAAAACGCCAATGATGGAGCATAAGGAGCCTGCAGGGCTTGCGTTTGGCTGGTTCTCTGCCAGGGGAATGATTCGCGAGCTCACTGAAAAGTTCAGGTCAAAGCAGGAGCCCATAGTTGGCGAGACCACAGCTGTCCCTGGCCACATGAAAAAGCTCAAGGAGATGAGAAAGAAGCTTTATGAGGATGAGAGGCTGTCCGGCTTTGACACCACCCTGCTTGCTCAGGAGGCCAGGAGGGTTAAGAAGATTCTTGAGGTTGAGAAGCCCGAGGTATACCAGGGCAGTTCAGTCGGCCTGATTGCCAACCTTACTGTCAGGAAAATCAGCCTGTTCCTTGTTGACACCTTCCCTGAGTTCTTCGGTTTCCTGTACAACGCGCTAAGGGCCGCAAATGTCAAGGTGCTTTCAAACACTTATGTCAACATAATGATACTCGCAACATTGTTCGTGGGTTTTTCGTCCTTTTTTATCCTTACAGTCCTGTTTTTTGTATTCGGCTACCCTATTTACCAGATTGTCCTGAGGGCAGCTATTCTCAGCGCTATTGCGGCCTTTTCCTCTGCGACAATCTTCTACGCTTACCCGTTTGTCAAGATTAAGGAGAGGAGGCGCAACATCATGACAAACATGCCTTTTGGCATCAACCACATGGCTGCAGTTGCGACCTCCGGTGTTCCGCCGGTTTCCATGTTTGAGCTCATATCCGCATCGAGGGAGTATGGCGAGATAGGCATAGAGGTCAAGAAAATAGTGGACTTCATCAACATTTTCGGCTATGACCTCCTCACTGCCATCAGGACAGTTGCAGCCACCACCCCAAGCCAGCCGTTTAAGGAATTCCTTGAAGGCATGGTAAGCACAATTGAGACAGGCGGCGACCTTGACCGCTACCTTAGGCAGGAAGCTGACCAGGCAACGCTCACATACAACCTCGAGAGGCAGCGCTACAACGAAACCGTAAGCACGTACTCTGACATCTACACGGGCCTGCTGATTGCTGCGCCGCTTTTCTTCATCGCAGCCATGGCCCTGGTCAACCTGCTTGGCGGCAGCCTGGGCGGCATAGGCGTTGACGTAGTCATGGCAGTTGGCGCTTATGTCGTAATCCCGCTCCTGAACATCGGCTTCCTCCTGTTCCTCCAGCTCACTCAGCCGGACGTGTGA
>JAHFTU010000101.1 GCA_023269295.1 Candidatus Woesearchaeota archaeon
GTTAATTTTTCTATCCAAACGTTCACTCTTTTTCATGGCGGAGTCTACATCTCCGCCCTGCTCTCCCCTCAGGGCAAGCCCTCTGGGGAGACAGTTAATTTAAGACTTTCTACAGAGCCGCAAGAAAGAGCCGATTTATATACGAATCTCGGTAATGTGCTGAACAAGGAAACAAATTTTGAAGAAAAAATGTGGGGGAAAACCCAAGCAGGTAGAAAGGTAAAATCCATAACTCTCAAGCAGAAATTTAATGATTCTGACATAGATGAGATGAAATTTGATTCTATGATGGATTATATTAAACAATATCCAGACTATGCTTCTAAATCCACATTTAGGAAAATACTGGATAAAATTGAAGAAAAAGAACGGGAAATTAGGAAAGAAACTGAATACTACAATCGTTCAATAGCTGACTATAACTTTAAGTTATCTGCTTTTGAGGTTCTTATTACCAAAGCAGACGATAAGTTTCAAGCTTACGATGCCATCAAGAAAGAAGGCGAAAAAAGGTTGTCAGAACTACGTTATAACACGAGCTTTTTGAATATATTCAGGTCAGAACAAAAAAAGGCAGAAGCAAACTTGGACTTATTAAGCCATAGGGTAGACCAGTTCAAGAATACTTTGAGCATTATCAAAGCAGAACATTCAGAGACTAGCAGAAAAAAGTTCACAGAAATATCACTTTAAGGTAGTCGAACTATGTTGAGTTCACATTGTTTATCCTTTCCACTATCTTGAATTTGAATAAGGGTCCTTACCCCTCTTGTTGCAATAATCCTAGTTGGCTCCTAAGGCTATGCAATCGCTTTTACTCCTACTACGATTACTTTTCCTGCACTTGAGTGAGTGAAGGAACTTAGGGCTTTGACTGCGGCGAAGAGGATAAGCAAAAGCTTTATAAACTGTGAGTTTATATGTTTAAACTGTGAGTTTATATGGAAGATGTTACTAAGAATGAGATGCTCTTTATCCTGAGCATTTTCAAGAGCACGGAAGTTGATTATAATGCCAATAGCATTGCTAAGCTGCTTGGAATTAGTTCAATGGGCGCCTTGAAGATAGCCAAGAGGCTGGAAAAGGAGGGCATAATAATTTCCAGGGAACTGGGGAAGGCAAAGTTTTACAGGCTGAATTGGGAAAGCGATTACGTCAGGGATTATGTCAGATTCCTGCTAAAAAGGGAAGCGGAGCATGCCAATCCCTATGTTAGCGTTTGGATTGATGAGATTCGAAAGCTTAAGAGTGCTGATGCTGCCATCCTTTTCGGTTCGGTCTTAAGGAAGTTTAGGGAAGCTAAGGATGTTGATGTTGTTCTGATAACCGACCAAAAGCAGTTTTCCAAACTTCAGGAAGAGGTTGAAGAGGTCAACAAGATGAATGTCAAGCACTTTCATCCGGTTTACCAGTCAAAAGCTGATTTCGTGAGTAATATCAGCAGGGGTGATAAGGTTTTGCTTAGCGCAATAAAGGGTATTGTTGTTTTTGGTGAAGACTTAATTATTGAAGGGTTGAGAAGATGAGCCATGCAATGAAGAAAGTTAACTGGTGTCTTGATAAGGCCCAAGACGAGTTGAAGGAGAATGGGACTCACCGTGGTCTGGTTCGGGTAAAGCCGGATTTGGGCAAAGCTCGGGACTTTGTCAGCAAGGCTGAGCACTATCTTAAGGCTACTGAGTATTTGAAAGAGGGAAATTTCTCTGATATTAGCGCCAGCACCGTATTTTATTCCATTTATCATTGTCTTCTTGCGATTGCTGAAAAGTTTGGTTACGAAAGTAGAAACCAGGATTGTACGTTCGCTCTGCTTTACAGTTTGATTGAGGATGGCAGGATTGATTTTGACGTGAACATTTTGACTAGGATTGCTTCGTTGGATGCAAGGCAAGGTGGTGAAAAAACCACTGTCGGGATAAGGGAGCAATTCCAGTACGGCACTGAGCTTTCTCTTAAGGACAATTTGTATAGGGAGCTTGTTGATTTGGCAAAAGAGGTCATTACGAAGACAAAGGAGATTTTGAACAGGTGAAAAGAATAGTTGAATCTGACCAAAAAAGAGAATCACAGCCGTGCCTTAATCCTCGCTATGTGTTCCAGCAGGGCGCTGACTTTCTGGTGCCCTGGGTGCTCTTCTTTCAGTTTAAGCAACTGCGCCTCCAGAAGGTTGAGTTTCTGCTTGATTATCCGCTTTTTCTGAAGGGTGGAAACTTCCTTGTACGATAACAGAACGTGCCTGAAGTAGTGGCTCATCGGGCTGGATAGCATGTTCTCCCCACTAAGGATGTGTCATGTCTGTGTGCTGCTCATCCTCATCGCGCCTTGGCATGTAAGGCATGCGGCTTGGCCTTGCCCTTGAGAACTGCGGCGGGGAAAATGGTGCAGGGGCTCTTCTTACTTCAGAAGTCATCCTGGTGTGCTTCGCAATCTCAGGAAGGTGCTCTCTGTGTAGGTCAAGAAGCATGAGCAGTGAGTGCGCGATGTCCTTGTTTTGCTGCAGCACCTTTGCTGACTGCTGGAGCACTTCGCGATTTTGCTCAATCAGCTGCTTGCTGTAGATTGTCATCTCATCCAGCTTCATCAGGACCTGCTGGGTTGGCTCGGCCTTTATTTCTGCCTTTGCCTTTTCAAACACGCTGATTAGCGTTCTCACAGCAATAATGAGCTCTTCCACGGTTTCCCTCAGCGCTTCCTTTTCAGAACCTGCCTGTCCCTTGCGGTCTGGAGGCCCAACAATATGCTCAACACTCATAGTAATAACACACTCTTTACAAACAACTGTTTACAAACAGCACTCTTGGAATTAGCTGTTTTTAAACTTATTTGATTTTCAGACTGCCCTAATCCTCAAAGCTTAATCCTCCTGATGTGTTCAACCCGGTCAAAGTCCGAATCATCACTGACAATTTCCTCAACACCCAAAACCTTCATGATGGCAGCGTGAAACGCATCTCTGGGCTTAAGATTGTTCTTTTCAATAAAGGACAGCGCTTCTAAAGGGATAGTGATGCCCACCTCTTTGATTGTTAAGTTTGGCGTTCCATAAATATTCTCTATTACAGTCCTCAAAACTTCACCTTTCTTATTTTTGATTATTACCCACATTACCTCGTCCATAGTCAGCGTGGAAGTTACTGCTTGTTTCCCATTAACTATGGCCTGTAGAATTTTACGCGCTTTCTCCCCTTTTTCTGACTGGTCAAAGTGAATGATTATGAAGAAATTAGCGTCTAAGTAAATCATGTTTATCAGCCAAATTCTTCCTCATACAGCTTATCACCGTATATCCACTTTGACGTGTCCCCTCCGTGTTTCCTTGCCACCTCTTTAGCTTTCTCGACTACGTCACTTTGCAGGAAAGGCTTAATTTCTACCCTTTTTTCTTTAACTTCCAGAATAGCTGTACCGTTTTCCTGAAGCCCTATGCTCTCTCTTATCACTTTAGGAATCACGAGCTGCCCCTTCTCTCCAAGTTTAACCTTAATTATCACTTTTTCTCACCATCAAACTTACTTTGTAATACTACTATATAAACTTTTCTTTGCTGCGGTGTTTTTAACTTCAGGCGCATTACGATGATTGAACGGCCTTCAATTCCCGAAACCAACCGATTCTAGCTGCAAGCCCATTAAGTTTTTCGGCGTATTTTTCTCCGTAAAGATTATCGGGCTTCATAGCCTGGCAGCATAGAAATTCGTATTAATATTATTGCTTTGAAGAATCTAACTAAAATTTCCTTGCCCCAGAGCGTAAGCGAAAAAGAGGTGTGCAAAACGCCTACGCCCAGGAGGCAGGAACGTGATGTGTGATACTTTTGATAGTTTTTGATTGATCCCCAATTCGCTTTTTGCAAATGGGCCCAATCTTGCTTTGCAAGATTTGGGTTTTTCTAAAAAGGTCATGACCCGTTTTTGTAAACTGTTGCGGTGAAAATGTACTCCCTACCTGATCCCCGTTAAGCAACTAGTAAGTAGTTCTATTATTTAAACTTTGTTAATCAATAGTACATACCGTTAAAGATTTCCTTATAACTACGGTTGAAAAAGCCGAAAAAGGCATAAAAA
>JAHFTU010000043.1 GCA_023269295.1 Candidatus Woesearchaeota archaeon
TACCTGATGAGCTGCTGCAGAATTGGAGCTACCTTAATGAAAAGAAAAGCGTTGAACAGCAGGTTTGTCCCTTCATACGGGATGTTCCATGCCAGGTCGCCTCCCATCAGCAGGCTTAGTGTAAGCATAGTAAAATTATAGGCAGCGACAAGTGTTATGCCCAGCGTGGTTATATTTGCCGAGTTGAAAATCGCTGCTGCCACAGCAATAATTGAAATGGTAAGCAGGGAGAGCGGCAGCTTCTCGTCAATCCTGCCGATAAGCACCTTCCCGAAAAAAGTGGACGCTATCCCAACGGCAAGCCCGGGCAGCAGGCCGTGCGATGCAGCCACTAAAATAGTGGAGAGCTTGACAAGCTCGAAATTAACAGGAGCCCTGAAGTAATTGAAATAGTACGTTGAAAAGGATGCGGCAAGAATCAGCAAAAGGACCATGAATGTAGTCTTGACAGGTATGCCAAAAAGAAGCGAGAATATCACAAGCCCGGCTATCGCCACGGCTATCTTCTTGGTATTGCTGCGCAGGAAATCCGCGACCGCTTCCATTTTTGAAGTTGTATGCTCCATTGGCTACCGGCTTTTCAGGCTTTAAACAGCCAATTAAATACTTTTCCACTCTCTTTTTCAGCTCATGGCATTTTCGGCACAAATCGGCGAAAGCCGATTTGTGCAGTCGGCTCTCGCCGACTCGCATTGAAAAACTTTATTAACAGTTGCCGAACCATGTTTCCCTCGTGTGCCTGTAGCTCAGCCCGGAACAGAGCGAAGGGTTCCTAACCCTTAGGTCCAGGGTTCAAAATGACCTTTTTCGCAAAAACCTTATAAAACGAAAAAGGCTTGAAAGTCCCTGCAGGCACGCTTATGCTTCCGTAGCCAAGTTACAAAAGAGGAACAGCTCGATGAAGAAAAATTTGCTGACGCCGATTGCGTCCCTTGTCTTTGGCATCGCGCTTTTTGCACTTATTGTGAAATATGCCGGCCTGCAGAACATCATAAGCTCTGTGAAGCAGTTCTCGCCAAGCTACATGGTGCCATTCCTGGCGGTTACGCTTGGGCTTTTCGCGGCAGCAACTTACAGGTGGAAGGTTGTGCTTGACGGCGAAGGCGCCCATGTGCCTTTCCTGGCGCTGTTAAAGTACAAGCTGATGGTTTTCAGCATAAATTACCTGACGCCTGTAGCGAGGCTGGGAGGAGAGCCGCTTAAGGTCATGCTTCTCAGAAGCCAGCACGTAAAGTCATCAAAATCCTTTGCGTCCATAATACTGGACAACTTCATAGGAATTGGCTTTGATGCAGTCCTCGGAGGCACGCTACTTATTTTCGTTTTCTTCACTTCCTCGCTCCTGCCCCTGAAAACGCGCGAGCTTCTACTTGTGACAGGCATATTGGCACTGGCTGCCGTGGCTGTTGCTTACTTTGCCCTTATTAAGAAGAAAGGAATTTTCTCATCCACGCTCGATTTTGCAGGCATACTCGCAAAAGTCGCAGGGAAAAAATTTTTCATCACACTGCAAAAAAAGGTGGCCGCTGCCGAATTCTACATAAGAAACACGCTCATGAAGAAGCCCAAGCAGGTGCTCCTTGTCTCTTTCTACGCGGCGCTTGGCTGGCCCCTTTCAATACTGCAATACAAGTTTGCGCTGCTCATGCTCGGGGCGGATGCTTCGTTTGCGCAGATAGTGGTGATCATAGCGGTAATGACACTGACAACACTTCTGCCGATACCCGCAGCGCTGGGAGTGCAGGAAGCAGGGCAGTTCACTGTTTTCAAGCTTTTAGGGCAGAACCCGCATCTCGGGATAGCTCTCTCTTTTGTCATCCGCCTTAAGGACGTGATTCTGCTTCACCTCTCGCTGGGCTCACTTTCGCTTGAAGGGTTTAGCTTTCTGAAGATGCTAAAAAAGAAAATTTACAAAGCCCTTAACAACGGCAAAAAAGAAAGACGAAGGAAAAAGAGAAAAAAGTAAATAAGCCCGCAAATGTACCTGGCAGGTTATTGGCTGCTGCCAGCCCCCTTATATGAATTCCAAGTTCTCGTGGAACGATTCCTCTTCCGGCTGCCACGTCTTCATCTCCAGATACCTCTTGACGGCTGCCTGGAACTTGTAGGCGTCCTGGTAAATTATCTTGCGGTTCTCCTCAAGGTTCTTCTTAATCAGCCTGGTCCTGAACCAGTAGTCAAAATACTTCAGGACAGGAGTTTTTGTAAGGTCTTGCACATCAATGTAAGGCTTTACCGTGATTCTCAGCTCAGCGTGCTGGACCTTCTCTTTCTTGCCCTCCCGCATTATTTCCTTGTCAGTCATCTGGAAAGCCCAGAAGTCAAGGTCAATGTGGTGTGCATAGAACTTTGAGCCGGCTGTTCCTGTCATCACAGGCAGCTTCTTCGCGCGCCACCACCACCTCACCTCGCGCTCATTGGCATTGAAATGGGTGCCGTTTTTTACCATGTAAAGAACCTCGCCTGATGACTCGAGGGCAATGTCGCCTTTGTCATCAGTATACTCGTTCTCCATGAACCACTTGTGCATAAACCTGTAGAGCGAAAGCAGCACGAACAGGTCCTTGTACACTATCTCAAGCGGCGGAAGCGAAATCCTCGGCATGAACACACCTTTTTGATTCAGTCAAATGCAATCGTGACGGCTATAACTAATTTAACGGCACAACCGCTGTCATAGCCGTAGCTCAAAAATTCCTCAATGTTCTTAATATATTAAAACCTATACTGGAATACTGTTATTGTGGTTCTTGCTATATAAGCTTTGCGGGTTCAACTTGTTTCAATTTGGTATGCTAAGCAAAACTTTATATAGAAGTCACTACTAATAAGAGACTATGACTATAGTGGTTGGGGCCCATGGCAGGACTGCCGATTTGGAATTCATAGTCCTCTGCACTGATAGCAGAGGCACAATTCCGGATAAACAACCAATAACTGCGCAAAAGATTTTCAGGGCAGGCGATTACTTTGTGGCTGGCACAGGCAACCTCCATCTCGTTCAAATGGCCGCAGACTACGCAGACAGGGTTTCAATATCTCCTCCAAGCACAGCTCAAGTAATTGAACATGTAATTACGCCGCTAAATAGCTACGTGTGGAACATGCTTACACCTGAGCAGCGCGATGCCTCTAAAACAAATATTGTGATCGCCGGGCCAAAGAGAGATAAAATGGGTTTCGCGACCGAAGGCTTAGGTTTATACTGTATCGGCTGGGAGCACATACTGAATGGCGAAGCGCCGAAGTCTGTCCCCCATAATTACGTTCTTGAAGGCTCCGGAAGGTTGGCTGTTGAGCAAGAAGTCCGGCAAAGACAGGAAAGCAGCAAAGCTCCTGCCCAGATTCAGGATGTTGTGGAAGCTTTTTTGGATGTTTATCATAAGGCAATTGTGGCAGCGCGTGATCCAGGAGTGGATTGGAATTTGCAGTTTGCGCTGCAGACGTTTTCGCGGTGTACCTTTAGCAAACACCTTTTACTGCCTTCAGAGTTACTGGGAGATTATCCTCTAACTGGAGCTGAAGATTATCTCAAACTGTTCATCGGAAAAAGATTTTCAGACAAAGGAATAGAAACTCAGGACAATTTTAAAACAGAAGCTAATTTGATGATCTCATTTTATGAAATGCTAATGAATCAGCTAGCCGCGATAATTTTAAGAAGGCAAGATCCGGCTCTATTCTTAGGAGTGCATGCAGCGCCAAAATATGAAGAGGTCATGAGGCAAGCATCGGAAACCATAACCGCTTTAGCTTCAGGCAATCTGCCAATAATCCGAGAAACCGTTAATGCTGGCAAGGGAGTCTGGATTAGCCGCAACTCCTCAAAGCCTTTTTAAATTAGCCAGATTACCAACCAACTATGTTACTCGGCCTCGTTGGAAAGCCATCCTGTGGAAAAAGCACTTTCTTCAAGGCACTTACGCTCGCTGAAGTAGCAATAGCTTCCTACCCGTTCACCACCATAAAGCCGAACAGGGGAGCAGGCCACGCCAGGATTAAGTGCGTTGACACAGAATTCAATGCACAGTGCAACCCAAGGGAAGGATTCTGCATTGAGCACAACAGGTTTGTGCCGGTAGAGATCCTTGATGTTGCAGGGCTTGTGCCAGGAGCCCACGAGGGCAAGGGCCTTGGCAACCAGTTCCTTGACGACCTGAGGCAGGCGGATGCGCTGATTCACGTTGTTGATGCTTCCGGCAGCGCGAATGAAAAAGGCGAGATTGACAAGCCGGGAAGCCATGACCCTGCAAACGACGTGAGGTTCCTTGAAGAAGAGATTGACTTATGGTATTTTGGGCTGCTCAGGAAGTCGTGGGAAAAGTTTGCAAAGATAACAGCACTGGAGCACAAAAAAGTTGCAGAAGCAATAGCAAAGCAGTTTTCCGGGCTTGGCGGAACACAGGCAGCGGTTGAGAAGCTGATTGAAGAGCTAAAACTGGACGCCGAGAGCCCAATCAAGTGGACAGAGGAAGAGCTCAAGGCCTTTGCCATCGCGCTCAGGAGAAGAACCAAGCCGATGCTGATAGCCGCAAACAAGTGTGACCTGCCGACAGCTGCCGGGAACATTAAGAAACTCCAGCAGGAATTCCCTGATTACAAGATAATTCCGTGCAGCGCAGATGCCGAGCTGACTCTTAAAATGGCGGCAAAGGCAGGGCTAATCAAATACGTTCCGGGCGACAAGGAATTTAAAATAATTAATGAATCGCAGCTGCAGCCGCAACAGCTGAAAGCGCTTGATTTTATCAAAGCAAACGTTTTGGATGCTTACGGCAGCACTGGCGTGCAGCAGGCTTTCAATGCCGCGCTGTTTGACCTCCTTGGCTACATTGCAATATTTCCTGGAGGGGTGAACAAGCTCTCAGACCAGTTTGGCAGGGTGCTGCCCGACTGCTTCCTCATGCCGCCAGGCACCACAGCGCTGGACTTTGCGTTCAAGCTGCACACTGACTTCGGCAAAAATTTTATTCGGGCTATTGACGTGAAGAAGAAAATCCCTGTCGGGAAAGAGCACGTGCTGCAGAACAGGGATGTTGTGGAGATTGTGAGCGGGAAATGACTGCCCCAAATGCGAATTTAGAAGAAAGAGTAGTTTCGCGCACTATTAAAAGGTACGTTCGAGGCTTAACAGAGAGACTTCTCAATGAGGAAAACAGCGCATACACTGCAGGGATTCGTCATATTATAAGCAACGAATACACGCGACTTACGAACGATGGCAGCATAAGAAGCCTGCCACAAAGTCCAAACTACGCGCATGCATTGGCAGCTATGCGAGAGAAGGCGGTAAATCTTGCACCGGATCTCATAGCAAGCTACCGCCGCTGTATACAAAATGGGGGAAAGGCTGCTAGGTTGCTTAAGTCTGGTGAAATGCGGTTTATCATCAGGACGGGCTTAGGTTTTTTAACCATGGGTGGGGTTTATTTAGCTTCTGGAAATCTTGCTTTAGCCACAATCGCAGGCTTAGTTGCATGGTCCGGTTCAGGGTTAGGTTTAGACTATCTGGCCAAGCTAGCTAACCGCGAAGCGCTAAATGTAAGGAGAAACTTTGAAGACGCTCTCAAGGCCGAATTTTACAATACGTTACGGGGTGGTAAGAGCAGCTAGCTCCCAAGTCTTGATGCCCTTCTTCTTCGCCTCATCGCTCTCTTTGACTGCAGCCCTCATTTCAGAGTTTCTGAGTATGCCTACCTCTTCAAGAAGTGCATCATACTCTCTTTTTGGCATTTATATCATTTCTTTTTCATCCGCGTGATTAAGCATGTTTTAAGAACTCATCTCTAGTTATTCCTAAATCTTTCTTGATAATCTTTATGAGAAGCCCAGGGCCTATCTCTTCTCCTGAGTGA
Organism: Candidatus Woesearchaeota archaeon; assembly: GCA_023269295.1. Lineage (GTDB taxonomy): Archaea > Nanobdellota > Nanobdellia > Woesearchaeales > UBA10216 > UBA10216. Next base: position 5,856 of record JAHFTU010000043.1, read on the forward strand.
TGGGGAATTGTTGTTTTTCTGCCATCAGGGTGCTTGTAAACCATATGGCTGCCGGTAGTGTGACTGTAAATAAAGCCAAACTTCCCAATTATCTTAGCCAGCTCTTTCCCTGTGAGCTTCGGCAGCTTCGCCAACAGAACTACACCTCTATTTGTTGAACTCCCACAAATTCTTCAGAGATTTCAGGAGAATCTTCTGTTTGCAGGTACGCCATGATAGCTTCTTTCGTCCTTTTTAGCAGCTCGTCAACACTCTTCGCTTGTGTGTGACAACCAGGCAGACCAACTACTTCAGAAACAAGCCATCCATCATTATCTTTCTCTATGATAAGCGTATATTTTGTCATGTCGAAAGACTGAGCGAAAAGCGTATATAAACCTTTTGCTCAAAAGCAGGCTTTATTACATCTAAATTTTCCTATTTCTTCCCAGCAGCAAAGCTCTTGATGATGTCAATCATGTACTTGCCCTCGTCAAGCTTGTAAATGACAGGTTCGCCCTTGAAGAGCTGCACGAGGTCAATCTCGTACTTTCCCGGCCTGGTCACCCTTATTGACTCAAGGTCCAGCACAACCGGCTCGTCAGACGATGACGGGCCGACAATGTCAAGGACGTCCTGCTCTATCTGGCTCTTTTCCTTTTCGGAAAGGTTGACAACCATCTGCTTTGCCCTGTTGAGGCTTTCCTTCTTGATGTAGAAAAAGAGCTTGCCCCCGCACTTGCAGCCCTTTAGCAAGTCCTCTGATAACTCCTCATAGAACGTGTTGCATCTGACGCACTGGTGGGGCATTTTTTACCTATGGCTTCTCCTTTTCTTCTTCCTTTCATGAGTAAAAAGCTGGATCTTGTCAGGGTCCTTCCTGATTTCCTTAATCAGCGAAGCAGGGCCCAGAACAGTGAGGCCCTGGCGCTGGCCCAGCAGCATGTCTGCTATGTTGCTCTTTATCGTCTTGCCAAAAGTGGCTTTTTTCCTGTCGGGGTAAACCACTGACAGCTCAATTCCCTTGAAGCGCTCGCTGATTTCTTCCATGGTCCTCCTGATAAGCGCAGCCTCCTCTTCTTTCCTCAGCCTGCCTTCAAGCACCACTATCTTGTCATCCTTAACCATGCCGAGCAGCTTCTTGATGCGCTCGTTTGAGCCCAGTCCCTCAATCTCCTCGTAAGGCACGAATTGCAGCGTCAGCATTTTTTTTATCACACCAGCCCGAAAAGCTCCTCGTAAAACTTGTCCATGTTCTTGCCGTACTTGGCAGAGATCCCAACTATCCTGTACTGCGGGAAGGCAGCCTCAATCTTCTTCAAGTCAGATTTTTTCAGGTCCACCTTGTTGGCAACTATGAGCACGGGAATGTTCCTTGCCTGCAGGTTGCCTATGATTGTTATGTTGACTTGGGAATACGGGTCGTACGTCGAATCAAGCACAACTACGACAGCGTCCATGTCATCAAGCCACTTGATGGCGTCTATTACCCCCTTGGTAGCTTCCTTTGCCCTCGCCTTTGCCTTCTTGACGCTTAACCCGTGCTTCACAAAGTCCTCATAATCTATCTTGGTGGCTATCCCTGGAGTGTCAACTAGGTTGAAGGAAAGCTCCTTCTTCCCGGACTTGATGTTGATTTGTTCCTTGATGTTGATTTCCCTTGTCTCGTGCGGGATTGAGCTGACTATTCCCATGTCCTCGCCAAGCCAGTCCTGGCAGATGCGGTTTGCAAGGGTCGTTTTTCCCCCGTTCGGAGGCCCGTAGAGCCCAAGCTTCACGTGCTTCTTCTTCCTGAACAAATCTCTTAGAACCTTCTGGATAAACTTGTTAATCGCATCAAGCATTGTTATTTTCTCCAAAACGCGAAATTGCACCTTTTTTTCGTCTACAGTGACGACGGCAGCTGACTTTTGCTGACTCCTGATTATCCTGAAAGATATATAAAAAGCTTTTGTTTTGGCATCGCAGCCGCAATCAAAAAACTTATTAAGCAGCCAAAACAGCAGAAAACCCCATGGAAGAGGTTGTGCGGCAGGACATTCTTGAAGTCCTTAAGGAAGGCCTTGAGGCGCTTAAGGAGGGCGACGCGTTCAGGGTTAAGGAATTAAGCAACAATGTCATCCACAATGCCTCAATATTCCAGGATGAGGATTCCCTTGATATTGCTGTCCTGATGTACGCATTGTCAAAGACCATGGAGAAAGGCAGGCTTGACGCAGATGAGCTTGCCAAGCTGCTCACGAAGGCAAAGTCAGCGCTTGATACCTTTAACTTTGCCGAGCACAGGCTGGCGGTCAAGCTGGCGCTCAAAAAAATATCCGAAGCAGATGCCAGGCTGAAGATTTTTGTGAGCAGCGTGATAGACCAGGCCCAGCTGAAAAAGGGCTGCAAGATATGCATGCACGGCGTTTCTGTCGCAAGGACAGCAAACATACTAGGCATTTCAAGATGGGAACTCATGCAGTACCTCGGCAGGACAACGTTCCATGACGAGGTTGTTGAGACAGTCAGCGCGCAGGACCGGCTGGCACTTGCAAGGAAGGTGTTTGGCAGATGAGCGCGAAGGCAAACGTGAAGAAGCTCTCTGAACTGGCAGGCTCGCGGCTGCTGGTGTTTGACACAGGCCCCCTCATCAGCCTAACTGTAAACAACCTGCTAAGCACGCTTGAAAAGCTGAAGGAGCGCTACAACGGCAGGTTTGTGATACCGGAATCTGTAAAGGGCGAGCTAGTTGACGAGCCCCTCAGGACAAAGAAGTTTATGTTTGAGGCAATGCAGGTTCAAAGACTGATAAGCACAGGAGTGCTTGAAGTTGTTGATGACAATGACACAAAAGAGCTCACGCTTGAGCTGCTCAGACTTGCGAACAATTCCTTTGCTGCCAAAGGAAAGGCTGTCCAGATAGTCCAATACGGTGAAATGGCAAGCATCGCAGCTGCCAAAATGCTTGACGCAGAAGCACTGGTGCTTGACGAGCGGATAACGCGAGAGCTCGTAGAGCACCCGAAGCACCTTGCTGACCTGATGGAGAAAAGGCTCCATACAACTGTCACAGTCAACGACCAAAATGTCCTGCTGCTGCAGCAGTACGTGTCCAAGACGAAAATACTGAGATCCGTTGAACTGGTCTCTGTTGCGTTTGAGTTCGGGCTCCTTGACAGGTACATAGCTGTTGGCGAAGAGCAGGCAATCCCTGAAGTGAGAAAAAAGCTGCTGGAAAGCGTGCTGTGGGGATTGAAGATGAACGGCTGCGCTGTAAGCGGAAAGGAAATAGAGCAGTTTGTAGGAATAGTAAGTGGGCACAATTCTGAAACACACTAGGCCGGCGCATGCGCCAATAAACGAAGTGTTAGAGCTTGTACATCAACAACGTGGTAATCTGTTTCTGGCAATGTTCTTCCCGACTGATGAATTTGATAAAACTTCCAATCGGAGTAATCAACACGTGAAAGTTTCGAGTCACATAAAACCATACATGAAATTCCATCTTCGTATTTTATTAAACCAAGAACTTTGAAAAGTGCTGATTCGTCCCGTTGGAACACGTAAGCTAAGGCGTTATCATCTGCAGGGCCTATAACGAAGGCGGGAGAAGAGTGAAAAGGGCCAGGACGTGACATCGCATCAATTGGTTTCACAGAAACCTTTAAACTTTTCAGGCCTGCTAATTGGCCAGCAAGTAACGTTATTTCAGAATTTACTATTAGCTCTAATTGAGGAGGTAAATTTGCCATTTATCCTTACCTTTCAAAAGGCGTTTATAAATATTTTGTCTGTAACGGCTTAGTAGAAAAAGTCTGTAGGCGTAGCCTATGTTGTAGGCGATTAGCCTACAAAACAGCTCTGCTGTTTGCGTTCTGATGTGCTTGCATTTGACTGTGCTACCAAACAACCGTTTCAA
>JAHFTU010000102.1 GCA_023269295.1 Candidatus Woesearchaeota archaeon
ATGAATGTGAAACCGTAAGATAACGCTATTGATGCATTAAGGATATCAGCATCCGCAATTATAACTCCTTTTTTTGTCAATTCTGCCTTGATTTTGCCGAATCTGATGGCATCCCATAACTGTGGCGTCAATCTGGCAAAGCCTCTTACGTAATTAAAAAGCGCAGGCAAATGTTTGGCAATCTTGGGAGAATTGTAGGCGCCGAAAGATAGCTCGGCAATTGTTATTGTTGTAAGGTACGCTTCTTCCAAGGAGTTTATAAGATTTACTGCAGAAGCAATGCCCTTCATATAATCAATTGATACATCGGTGTCAATGACATACATGACAATACCCCTGTTTAGTCAAATGATGTACCGCGTTTTGTCCCAGTCAGTCTGCCTTCATAGATTTCTTTTATCATCCTGTCGGTATCAAGGTCTTTCCAGCCGCCGGCAGCCATGCGGAGGCTTTTTTTCCTTTCCATTTCTGTCAGTGCCCTTTTTATGGCGAAGCTGACTGCCGTAGATAAAGATACCTTGTAGACCCCTTCTATAGTTTTTTCTGCTTCAAGCTCCTGACCGAGTTTCTTCGCTTCCTTATACGCCTCTTCCGGAATCTTAATTGCTTTCAGCATTTTTACCACCTTTAGTAGTATTTTTTACTACCAAAAGTAGAACTGTTATTTAAGTTTTTCTAATTCCAAAAATGCAAAACCGTAACCTTTAAAAAAGGGCTGGTACTCTTGTGTGCTAGAGCGATTTTTCAGGCAGGTTTTTTGAGTCAAGTGTTAAAATGGCCGTTAGTTAGCGGCGGGTTAAAAGCAGGGGAGAAGAAGTCAAATGGTTTTGAAAGTCGTAACAAGCTTGAAGAGTTTTGTGCTTGAGTGCAGGAGGGTTTTGACAGTTACGAAAAAGCCGACAAAAGATGAGCTGGTGAGCATTGTCAAGGTGGCTGGCATCGGCATTGGCCTTATCGGGCTGATTGGGTTTGTCCTTAACATGATTAACAGGATAATTTTTCCATGAAAATAAAAGCAGGAAGCTGAAAAAATGGCTGACAACGACGAAAAGAAAAATGCGGAAAGCGGGGATGAAGCTGAAGAGCTCGACCTGAAAATCGACACTGAAATTGACACTGAAGACCTTCTTGTAGAGCCGACTAAAAAAGAGAAGGAAGAGGACTCAAAAGCTGCGGCTGCTGCCAAGGCAGCTGAAAAAGCTGCAGCTGCAGCGCCGTCTCCTGAGCACAGGGCTCCAATATTCGCGCTGCGCACAACTGCCAACAGGGAAGAGCAGGTAATGGATTTCATAACTTCTAACGCCAAGAAGAAAAAGCTTGAGGTTTACTCGCTTGTGCATCCTCATGGCATGCGCGGCTACCTTTTCGTTGAGGCAAAGGACAGGCAGGATGCCGAGCAGGCAGCTTTCAGGGTGCCTTATGCCCGGGGCCTGCTTCCAAAGGAAGTTTCCTATGAGGAGATTGAGCACATGCTTGAGCCAGCAAAGAAGGTTGAGGTAAACATCCAGAAGGGCGACATTGTTGAAATCATAAGCGGCGCCGCATTCAAGCACTCCCAAGCGAAAGTCACGAGGATTGACAAGACAAAAGAAGAGGTTGTTGTTGAGCTGCTTGAGTCAGCTGTCCCAATCCCCATCACCCTTAAGCTTGACGCTGTGAAGGTAATCCGAAGGGAATCCGAGGAAGGCGGCGAAGCAAGCCAGCACAATGAGGATTGAGTGTTTTGGATTGAACCCACACTCGCAGAAGAGGCGAGGTGGGCACAATCGCGTTTGCCGCGATTTGTGCCTTTTTTGAAAAGGGTCAAGAGGATTAGAAACCTATATAAACAGCCCTTTAAGACCACATTCTCATGCCAACTCAGACAGTAGAAGCACTCGTTGAAGGAGGAAAAGCCAGCGCGGCACCTCCATTGGGGCCTGCCCTGGGGCCATTAGGCATCAATATCGGGCAGGTTATTTCTGAGATAAACAAGAAAACATCCTTGTTTCAGGGCATGCAGGTTCCGGTCAAGGTTTCTGTTGACACTTCAAGCAAGGAATTTACCGTAAGCATCGGAACTCCACCCACAAGCGCCCTTGCAAAGAAGGAAGCCGGCATAGAAAAGGGCTCCGGCAACCCGCTCATGGATAAGGTAGCTGATTTGAGGATTGAGCAGATAATCAAGGTTGCAAAGATGAAGGACACCCAGCTCCTGGGAAAGGGCTTGAAGTCAAAGGTCAAGGAAGTTATTGGCACGTGCAACTCAATGGGCATCATGGTTGAGGGAAAGCCTGCTGTTGACGCAATAAAGATGGTCAACGATGGCGCTTTTGACGAAGAGATACGGCAGGAGAAGACCGAGCTGACTGCGCAGGAACTCAAGGAATTGGAAATTGAGAGGAAGAAGCTCGCTGAGGAGATTGAGAAGAGGAAGGAAGAGTTCCTCGCAAAGGCCAAGTTCATTATTGACTCCATGGCTGGCAAGGCTCGTGGCGAGATTAAGGCAAAGCTGGTTGAGGCTGCCATACCTACAAAGATTATTGATGAGCTGCTGCCTGCTGCAGCAACTGCTTCTTCTGGAGCAGAAGCAGGCAAGGCAGCTGCAGCGCCAGGCGCTGCCGCTCAGCCAGCAGCTGCGAAGAAGGAAGAAAAGGAGAAGAAGTGAGCAGCGCATGGGCAGGATAAAAACTCAGCTGATTAAGAGGACAACCGAGCAGCTTCTCGCGAAATACACTGGCCAGTTTAGCGAGGACTTTGTTGCGAACAAGGAACTTGTTAACAAGTTTGTCTCTGTTCACTCAAGCAAGCTAAGGAACATGGTTGCGGGCTACCTTACGCGCCTTAGCAGGGTAAGGAAGGCAAAGGGCCTACAGTAATTTTCTGAATTTTTTAATTACAGCAGTTGTTTTCACTGCGGCAGCTGTGAAGAACTTGTTTTGATTGCTTTTCAGGATTCTTATCGCAGCAGGTTATATATTTTATAAATTTTATAATCGCAAGTATCAAAAGCAGATTGCATCAACGCTAATTCTGGAAGTTTTTGAAAAAATATTATCCAAAAGCATATAAACAACCTTTTAGAAAATGAAAACAAAAAGGTGCGATGATTTCATGAAAGACCACAGATTCTTGCCAGTTGAAAAACGCGAGCCAGTCGAAGATTACGAGGACTATACGGAAGAAAGTTCTGACGCTTCTGAGTCTGACGAACTATTCATAGGCGGCGAAGCCGAAGCAGAAGAACTTGAACACACAAGCAGCAAAAAATCAGGCATGCTTTACATCGCAAGCTGATTCTATTAATTATAATTCTGGCAGTCGAAGCAGCATAAGTATTTTAAACCTCCATCAAGTTGCTTGTTCTCAGAAAGGGCTCGTGGTCTACCGGTATGACGCATCCTTCGCATGACCTTTCTTGAGAAGAAAGTTCAACCAAAGAAAGGAACGAGATAGGATGAGACACCGGGTTCAATTCCCGGCGAGTCCACTAAACCTTTTTCCTCGCTGCGGCGAGCAAAAAGCTTTACCAAAAAACTACGAAAATGGAAAAGGAACTTGATGAATTTGTGAAACTGGCAAGGAAGACGCTTGCAGAGTGCCCCTGGGCAAACCTGCAGGATGTCAAGAGCTATGTGAAGCAGCTCACATCAGAAGCCGAGGAAGTCAAAACAGCAGTTGCCAACAATGACCATGAGAACCTCAAGGAGGAGCTTGGCGACTTGTTCTGGGACACCTTGATGGTCATGCTCATCGCTGAAAAAGAAGGATGGTTCAAGCCAAAAGAGCCGTTGTTGTCGCTGATTGAAAAGATGCGGAGGAGAAAGCCATTCTTGTTCACAGGCCGGAAGGTCACCCTTGAGGAAGCCGAGAGGATGTGGAGCGAGGCAAAGGCAAAGGAGAAGATGCGGCGATGAATCTTCCAAGAATCTTAAGTCTCCTCCTTGCAGTTGCAGTGATACTTAACTTTGTGGGGCTTGTTTTCAGGATAATAAAGCCTGCGGCTTTCTGGCTCGTGATTGCGATAGCAGCGGTTGTGGCTTACATAAT
>JAHFTU010000044.1:0-2366 GCA_023269295.1 Candidatus Woesearchaeota archaeon
CCTTCACCAGCACCCTCTCACAGTTGATGTCATACTTGGCTACTTGTTTGCAAAGGAGGTTGAGGTGAGGAACCTTAAGCTTCTGCTCAAGGCCAGGCAGCTCAGCATTGGCGGGGAATTCGCAGAGCAGCAGCTGGTAACAATCTGAGAAGGTACAAATAAATGGAGCTTGCAATCATTGGAAAGGAGGATTTTTGCCTGGGTTTCAGCCTGGCTGGAGTAAGGAACATTTTTGAGACAGAAAATCCTGCCGAGGCAATAAGCAAGGTTATGGAAGACCAGGAAATGGGCGTTGTGGTGATTGACGAATCTATTATGGGCAAGCTTGATGAGTTTGAGAAGGCGAAGATTGAGGCCAGCGTGAGGCCTGTGTTCATGATGCTGTCAATGAAGGAGGAGAGCGATGCCCTTAAGAAGATGATTAAAAAATCCATCGGAGTGGAGCTCTGGTAGGAAAATATTGGTAATGGTGGTTTGAAATGGTCAAAACTGGGAAAATTTACAGGGTGGCAGGGCCTGTTGTTGTGGCAGAGCTGGAAGCTGGCATGTACGACTTGTGCAAGGTCGGCAAGGAGAAGCTGCTTGGCGAGGTAATCCAGATTAATGGAGGCAGGTGCACCATTCAGGTTTACGAGGACACCACCGGCATCAGGCCTGGTGAGGATGTTGAAAACACTGGCCAGCCGCTTGCTGTTGAGCTTGGCCCTGGCCTTTTGTCTTCAATTTATGACGGCATCCAGAGGCCTTTGCAGGTTCTCAGGGGATTGACTGGTGACTTCATCGGCAGGGGTGCAACCGCGCCTGGCCTTGACCGCAAGAGAAAATGGGATTTCAAGCCCATCCTGAAGCCAGGCGCAGTTGTCAAGGGCGGCGACGTCATTGGCACAGTCAGGGAGAGCGAGACTGTCATGCACAAAATTCTTGTGCCTCCAAATGTCAGCGGCAAGGTTGCCAGCATTTCTGACGGCAGCTACACAGTCACCGATACAGTAGGCAGGCTTGACAACGGGACCGAGCTCAAGCTGATGCAGATATGGCCTGTCAGGAAGCCAAGGCCTGTCAAGGAAAAGCTGTTGCCTGTTGTTCCACTAATAACAGGCCAGAGGGTTTTTGACTCGCTGTTCCCCTTGGCTAAAGGCGGAGTTGCTGCAATCCCGGGGCCATTCGGGTCCGGGAAAACTGTTTCCCAGCAACAATTGGCAAAGTGGTGCGATGCTGACGTGATTGTTTACGTTGGCTGCGGCGAAAGGGGGAATGAAATGACTGAGGTTCTCACAGAGTTCCCTGAAATTACAGACCCGAGGACAGGGAAGCCATTGATGCAGAGGACAATACTTATTGCAAACACTTCAAACATGCCAGTTGCTGCAAGGGAAGCTTCTGTTTACACAGGCATTACCATGGCAGAATATTACAGGGACATGGGCTACAGCGTTGCCCTCATGGCTGACTCCACTTCAAGGTGGGCTGAGGCAATGAGGGAAATTTCATCGCGGCTTGAGGAGATGCCGGGCGAGGAGGGCTACCCTGCTTACTTGTCAACGCGCCTCTCGGAATTTTACGAAAGGGCCGGCAGGGCCAACACCCTTATGGGCGCTGAGGGCTCGGTCAGCGTCATAGGCGCTGTCTCGCCTCCAGGCGGGGATTTTTCAGAGCCAGTTACGCAGAACACGCTTCGTGTCATCAAGACATTCTGGGCTTTGGATGCTAAGCTTGCGCAGAGGAGGCACTTTCCCTCAATAAACTGGATGACATCTTACTCGCTTTACCTTGATTCCTTGGCAGAGTGGTACGAGAAGAAGGTTGCGCCTGACTGGACTGAGCACATCAGCCGCACCAGGTCCATTTTACAGGAAGAAGAAAAGCTCATGGAAATCATGCAGCTCGTCGGCTCAGATGCCCTTCCGGAAAAGGAGCAGGTCACTTTGCTGGTTGCAAGGATGTTCAGGGAGTTTCTGCTGCAGCAGAATGCCTTCCACCCTGTTGACACTTACAGCGAGCCAAAGAAAACATATCTCATCATGAAGACCATCCTGCACTTTGCTGACCTGGCAAAGGCGGCGCTTGACTCTGGCATCAGGGCCCAGAGGATAGTTGCGATAAAGTCAAAGGACAACGTTGCGAATGTAAAATTTGAGAAGGACTACGAGGAATTCCTTGCTAATGCAAACAAGGAGATAGAAAAAGAATTTGCGCAGTTAAAGTGAAAAATTTGAATGGTGGTTGCTGATGAAAGAATACAAAACAATAACAAGGGTTGCAGGCCCGCTTATTTTTGTTGAGAAGACTGAGCCTGTCGGCTACGGCGAGCTTGTTAGGATTAGCTTGCCTAATGGCGATGTGAAGAGCGGCCAGGTCCTAGACAC
>JAHFTU010000044.1:2466-9430 GCA_023269295.1 Candidatus Woesearchaeota archaeon
GCTGCAGAGTACCTCGCTTTCAGGAAAGAAATGCACGTGCTCGTCATACTGACAGATATGACAAATTACTGCGAATCATTGAGGGAAATAGGTGCAGCCCGTTCAGAGATTCCTGGAAGGAGGGGCTACCCTGGCTACATGTACACTGATCTCGCCATGCTTTACGAGCGTGCTGGAATTATCAAGGGCAAGAAGGGCAGCATAACCCAGCTTCCAATACTTACAATGGTTGGTGACGACATCACCCACCCAATACCTGACCTTACTGGCTACATTACCGAGGGCCAGATTGTCATCAGCAGGGAGCTCCATAGCAGGAACATTTACCCTCCTGTTGACGTTCTTCCGTCCTTGAGCAGGCTGATGAACCTTGGCATAGGCCCGGGCAAGACTAGGGAGGACCACAAGCAGGTTTCTGACCAGCTCTACGCGTTTTACGCTGAGGGCAAGGACCTGAGGGGGCTTGTTGCAATCGTTGGTGAGGAGTCCCTTTCTGAGAGGGAGAGGAGAATCCTGAAGCTTGCAGCTGATTTTGAGGGAAAGTTTGTCAAGCAGGGAAAGAACGAAGACCGTGACATAGAAAAGACCCTTGACATTGGCTGGCAGCTGCTGTCGCAGATTCCTGAGAACGAGCTGACGAGGATAAGCCCTGAGCTGAGGAAGAAGCACTATGGCAAGCATTAATGTCAAGCCCACACGGTCTGAGCTTTTGATGCTGAAGAAGAAGATAAAGCTTGCAAAGACAGGCTACAATCTTCTCAAGAAGAAGCGTGACGGCCTTATTCTGGAATTCTTTAACGTGCTTAAGCAGGCCAAGGACACCAAGAAAGACCTTATTGCCTCTTACACTGCTGCGCTGCAGAAGATAAACATTGCAAGGGCAATTGACGGTGACCTGGCAATAAAGTCAATTTCGCTGGCCCTCAAAAGCCTGCCCATTGTTGAAGTCGCGACCAAGAACATCATGGGTGTCAAGGTCCCTAAGATCAGCTTTAATGAGTTCAAGAAGAGCATTTTTGAGAGGGGCTACGGCATAACCTCTGCCACTTCAAAGATAGATGAGGCTGCAATGGCCTACGAAATTGTGGTTGAGAAAGTTGTGGCAACAGCAGAGATAGAATTGACCCTGAAAAAGCTGCTGCACGAGATTGAAAAGACCAAGAGGAAAGTCAACGCGCTTGAGCTTCTCACGATTCCGCAGCTTGAGGGCACTGCAAAATACATCCGCCTCCGGCTTGAGGAGATGGAGCGCGAAAACTTCTCAAGGCTGAAGAGGATGAAGACGATTAAGGTTTGAAACTAAAGTAAGTTTTTTATACTAAGCCCTTTCTCATTCTTCTTATGGCAGACGAACAGATTAGCATGCCCTCAAGCCAGGGCGGGCTTGTAAGGTACTTCAACGAGTACAAGAGCAAAGTGCAGGTTAAGCCAATCCACGTGGTTGCCTTCGCTGTTGCAGTGATAGTTCTTGAGCTGGCGCTGAAGATTTTTGCTTCAGGATAATGATTAAAGTGCTGCTTTTTCTCGCGAGAGGCTGAGAATCAGTATTCCCGCCAAGGTGATTGCCCCTCCGATAAGGACTTGGGCATTTGGCAATGTGCTGAAGATTAGCGAGGCGTAGATGACAATAAAGACAGGGTCCAAAACCCTGAATGCGCCCGTCTTTGCAGCTCCCAAATGATGTAGTGCAATAAAGAGCACGTAAAAGCCCACGAATGATGAAAGGAGTGAAAAGAATGCTATGGAAGGCAGAACATTGAGCGGGATGGGCTTGAACGCACCTATGCTGAAGACGTACACCGCAACGAAAAGTGATGTGAAAAAGTTCCTGAAGCCAAGCATAGTGACTTTGTCCATTGTTTTTAGAAGAATCTTGGCAGCAAGGAGATGGGCAGCGATAGCAAGTGCGGCAAACAGCGCAACCAGCGAGCCTAGGCGGGCATAGTTGCTTCCGCTGTAGCTGATTATCAGGGTGCCGGCAACTGCAATAAAGATGCCTAAGGCCTCTTTCCTGTTGAGCTTTTCTTTTAGGAAAAGGACTGCAAGAAGCACAGCAAATATGGTTTCAAATCGGGTTACAAAACCTGCCCGTTCAGCGCCAATCATGGCAATTGACTTGAACCAGAAGAGCGCCGCAAAGGAATATATGATGCCAATGACAAGGCCTTGCTTCCAGTGGTTTTTGATTTCTGAGATAAGTTTTCCTTTCCACGCCGTGATTAACAGGGCTGCAACAACAGTCGGAACATACCAAACAACAGCAAGTGACTCTGCATTTGTGAATTTCAGAAAGTACTGCGCGGAAACGTTTGCAGTGGATAGTATGGCAGAAGCCAAAATCGCCAGCAGGATTCCTTTTGTGGTGTTATTCATCAAGTTCCCACTACCTTGCAGCATTAAAAAACATTGTGGTGGCTAACTCATCAGGAAGATACAACGCAACATTTAATAACCTCATTTCTCACCCGTCATGGCTATGTTCCCGGGCATGGATAAGCGCGCAATGGAGGCTGCTATGAGGAAGCTTGGCGTGCAGCAGCGCGATGTACAGGCTGATGAGGTTGTGATTAAGCTGAAAGGCGGTAGCACAGAAATAGTGATTTCTAATCCTTCTGTTACGAAAGTTACCATGATGGGCCAGGAGAACTTCCAGATTGCTGGCGAATACTCAGAGCGCGCCCAACAGTCGTCATCGCCGCAGTTGCAGCAGCCGCTGTTTAATGAGGAAGACGTAAAAACAGTCATAGGACAGACAGGCTGTTCAGACGCAGAGGCAAAGGTTGCCCTGGCCAAGGTCAACGGCGACCTTGCAGCCGCAATATTGTTCATCAGTGAAAAGAGGTAGTTGTTGCCGCTTTGGCATGGGTAATGTTTATATAACTAACCAGCTATACCAGCGTCATGGAAAGGTTCCAGCAGGAGCTGTCAGAAGGGAAGCGCCAGCTGATGACAGCCGACCATCTGGTCTCAGTAACTTATCTGCTTGTGAAGGATAACAAGCTGCTGCTGACTGCGGCCGAGAACCTTTTTGGGGCTGCAAAAAGCCTCATGGCTTCGCTGCTGCATTACGATGAGGCTTTCAAGAGGGTTCCGCATTTCAAGGATGAGTATGATTCAATGCTTTACTGGTTCAGGCAAAGGTGCCTGCCTTATTACGGGCTGAGCAGGGATTATCCTGTTGCTGCTGATGACCTCAGGATTTTGCTTGATGAGCACAAGGCCAGCTCGGTTGAGTTTTCAAGGAAAGACGGGCTTGTCATCTGCTCGGACAGCTACCGCATAAGGAAAATAACTGTAACCCAGCTGAAATCTTATGTGAGTACATTGAAGCGCATGCTGTTTGATGTCGAAGGAGTTGTGTCAAGGTATGAAGGTATTTTTGGAAGAAGCCCGGGAAGAGCTAAAGCGCGCTGACCACATCATTTACGTCAGCCTGAAGTACACGAGGACAGTTGATGTAATCAAGAACCTGATCGAGAGGCTGATAAACTGCCTTGACTTTGTGATTGACCGGCTTCTTGACAAGGCTGTTGAAGACAAGCTTCTTGCTGAAAGGCCTACGAATGCCGGGCTCAAGAGCAATGCGCTGAAGAAAGCATATGGCGACCAGTTTGCCGAGGTTATTGCCCTTTACTTTCAGCTGCGGAAGATAGGCCGGGCTGAGTACAAGAAAAGCAGCGAGTACAGGCGGCACGTCACCATGACGGCAACCACTGACGAGGGGGTTTTTATGATTGACATTGACAAGTCAAAGGAGCTTTATTTCAAGGTGAAGCAGTTTGTTGAGGACGCTGAGAAGTTCATTGGCGGCGAAGAGGAAGAAGAAAGTTAATTAAGGTAGCATATCAATTTCAGCAGTCAGATAGAGGTGTTATTAGTTGGCAAAAAAGAGGTCAAACACAAAAAGGGCCAGAAAGGCCAGTCGTGGCAGCAAAAAAAATGCCAGGGCTGGTACTTCCATCAAAAAGCCGCTTTTGCTTGCCCAAGTTGAGCCAAAAGGCCATTCAATGCACAAGAATTCAGGGCTGGTGCTTTACTGGCTGATTGTCCTGGCGCTCATTGTCCTGAACATGCTTTCTGTAATCGTGATTCCTATCCTCCAGATTTCAGCAAGCAGCCAGAATGTCCTAGTTGTCGTTGCCGTGCTCGGCCTTTTCTTTGGCTACGTCACCCACCGGCTGGTCAACCTTGTCGATAACCTTGAGGCAACGCACCATTTCTTCGCAAGGCTCCTTGTTCCGGCTGCTGCAATCCTCAACCTTTTTGTGGTAAGCTCAGCCACCAACCGGGTCTCGGCTGCCCTTCACCTTGGCTTCACGCACAACCCTGTCTACATCAGCCTGGCCTACGGGATTGCCTTCATACTGCCCTCCATTGGCTCTGGGGCAGCTGCTGCTTACTCTCTATATAGCCGCGGCGGGAGAAAGGGGGCAAAGCGGTGAGGCAGTTCTGTTAAAGAGCAACTTATTTTCAGCATCCTTGCAAATCCCCTACTCTGACGGGCTAAGAAGTAATTTGAGGCGTTTTTCAATATCCAATGACGGGCCTATTTTTTCCACATAAATTGAATAAGTTTTTTCAAATTGCTCGTTCATAAACCGTAGGAAGTTTTCAATTCTCCCATCTAAAACCGCACGTGAAAAAGCGTTGTAATGACCTTGCTGGTTCTTATTCCAAACAATCATAGGGTGATACTTGGATCCCTTCAGAATAAAATTCATTAGTAGTCTGCCCATTCTGCCATTCCCATCGATGAAGGGGTGTATCCTTTCAAATTTGTAGTAAAAAAGAAATGCGAGCTCTGGGGGGTAGATCAGCGTTACATTTTTTTCGTACCATTCAAAAAGATTGTGGAGATTTTTTTTAATTTCATCGGGCTGTGAGAGAGTGTCATCATTGCCGACAACTATCTGAGTTGTTCTAAAACCGTGCTTCGCTGGTTCGTGAGCTAATAGAATACGATGAAGCGTCTCTAAATGTTTCAAGCTAAAATCAAAATGCAAATCAAGATAATGTTTAGCTGATAAGGTATTACTAACTTCGTTGTTCCCTCGCCTATCATTCTCAGTTATAAGCTTTGTAACTTCTTCCTTCTTTAACTTACTACCCTCAATCCGGTTGGAATTATAGATAAAGTCTACAAGGAAAGCAAGTTCAAGAAGGGAATTTACGGATTGCCCTGCATCTTTTTTGGCTCGGTAAAGAGCTGCTCTTAGCTGTTCTAATTTAGTGATTTCATTTTCTCCGTAAATGTTAGGGTGTGATACTTTGCCTTTCCAGTACTCAGTTCGCTTTTTGGTTTCCAGTTCTATCAGATCCTGCCTGAATTGGGCTTCTTTGAGAGCTAAAACCTCATCTGGAGAACCATCCCTCCCTAAACATCGACTTTTCTTATAGGAGTTTCCTTTATTGATATAAATGGCTTCGACAACATACCAATACTGATGTCTGTTAATGGTTGATTTGTACCGTTTCATGCCTTTGTTAATGTAATAATCTAGTATAAATACTTTACTGTTATCATTTCTCGTCTTCTTTTTAGTTTATTAACACAAGGATTATTAATGTAAAAAATGCTAAATAGATGCGGAAAATAATGTTCGGAGGGGGTCCGCCTAAAAAGTTAGACTTTTCGCCCGATTAACAGGAAAAATCCGGAAAACCATAATCTTTATAAATCACCCCTAAGTTCTCGACTGTGCCTGAAAAGGAACCTTTTCAGTACAGTTAGTCTGAGCTGTTTCACGTCAGTTTTTGATCAACCTTTTGGAAAAAGGTTGGCTCGGTATTCTGTATATGGTTCTTTTGGCGGCAACAGCAAATGAAGTTAATTGTTAGAATGAATTGAGTAAAGATGGCAACAACCCGAAGACCTAGGCATGGAAGCTTGCAGTACTGGCCTAGAGTGAGGGCTGCGCGGCCTTATCCTAGGATCAGGAACCAAATTGTTCCTCAGGAAGCCAAGCTCGGCGGCTTTGCCGGCTACAAGGCAGGCATGACCCACCTCATGATTGTTGACAACAGGCCGAACTCAATTACAAAAGGCGAAGTCATCTCAATTCCGGTGACAATCATTGAGTGCCCGCCCATCAAGGTTGCATCTGTGCGGCTTTACACTGTTTCTTCTAATGGCCTGAAAGTTTCTAAGGAAATTTTTGGCAAGGTTGACAAGGAGCTTGGCAGGAAACTTACTGTCTCAAAGAAAGAAATTTCGGACGCAGCTTCTACAGATTTAAGCAATATTGTTGATGTGAGGGTTAATGTTTATACCCAGCCAAGGCTTTCTGGCGTTGAAAAGCACAAGCCTGAGGTTTTTGAGCTTTCTGTCGGCGGCAAGACAGTTGCTGACAGGTTTGCGCTGGCGCAGCAGCTTCTGGGCAAGGAGATTCCTGTCAAGGATGTGCTGAAGGAAGGCCAGCAGGTTGATGTTTTCGGCGTGACTGTAGGCAAGGGCTTTCAGGGTCCTGTCAAGAGGTTTGGCTTGCACCTGAGGCAGCACAAGGCAGAAAAAACAAAGAGAGGCCCTGGTAGCTTGGGTGCTTGGAGCAACCCGAGGATGTGGACTGTTGCTCACGCTGGCCAGACCGGCTTTCACGCAAGGCATGAGAGAAACAAGCTCATTATCAAGCTTTCAGAAAATCCTGCAGAGTTCCAGATGGCAGGCGGCATTATCCACTACGGGAAGTTAAAGTCTCATTTCATCGTCGTCAAGGGCTCTGTCCAGGGCGAGCCAAAGCGGCTTGTGAGGCTCATGCCTTCAAGGCTGCCGAGCACAAGGCTTCCGGCGCAGGCCCCGACAATAGAATACGCAAGCTTGTCGTCAAAGCAGGGAAAGTAGGAAAATGAAAGTCAATGTTGTTGATTCGGAAAAGGGAACTGTGGGGCAGGTTGAGCTGCCGCAGCAGTTTGCCGAGGAATTCCACCCAGACCTCATAGCGAGGGCAGTGCTTTCCATAGAAAGCAA
>JAHFTU010000103.1 GCA_023269295.1 Candidatus Woesearchaeota archaeon
AATTATAGTATGTGAACTCCTTGCTTATATAGGGCAGACTTTGAGTATGTGCTATACGAAAATTAAAGTCTGCTCGTATAACACGGTGCCGCTGCTGGTTTGCTTTTTATTGTTTTCGCTTAAGTTCCTGCCGGTTTCTGAGGCATTGTCTACTTTCCGTCACTCCTTATGGCTCGTTGCGCCTGAGCGTTGCTCAGGTTCTTTTCTCCTCCCCACGGTAACCGTAGGGGAGGGAAAAGAAGTTCAAGATTGAACTGCAACGAGCTGACGATAAACTGACAGTATCGGCTTCTGAAAAGCTTTAAAAGCAGCGCACGCTGGGCTGCTGGGTAAGGTGGCTACGGCAAGAAAGATTATCCAGCTGGGTGAGGATACTTTTGTTGTGTCTCTCCCGAGCGTTTGGGCTAAGCATCATAAGCTCAAAAAAGGCGATGAGCTGGAGGTTGAGGAGCAGGGCCCGAGGCTGGTTTTTTATCCTAAATCCGAGGCTAAGCCTGGAAGGGTGAGCGTTGATGTTTCTGATACTGAGCCTGTTACAAAGAGGATTCTTGGGGCTTTGTACAAGGCAGGTTATGATGAGTTGGAGATAAAGTTTGGAAGCCCAAAAGAGCTTGAAACTATTCAGGACACCATAAGGGGCTCCTTCGTGGGTTTTGAAGTTTTAGGCAGGACAAAGCAAACAATTCTGGCAAGAAATGTTTCGGCGCCTAGGCATGAGGAATTTGATACGCTTATCAGGAGGGTGTTTCTGCTGCTGTTGGAAATGGGCGACGGATGCTATAAGTCAGTGGCGTCTGGCGATGTGGAGGGCCTTTCATCATTGGCTGCTCTGGATAACGATATTAACAGGTACGTCAATTTCTGCAGGAGAACGCTCAACACTCTGGGTCATAAAGTAGTTGCCAGAGTCGCTCCAACCTATCACCTTGTGGAGCAGCTTGAGAGGACAGGCGACTGTTACAAGCATCTGTGCAGCTTCCTTTCAAAAAGCGGGCTTGTGCTGAAAAGCTCGCCGAGGGACCTTTTGGCAGATGCGAATGCGTTTGTGAGGAAGTTTTACGAGCTGTATTACAAGTTTAGTTTGCAGGACTTGGCAGAGTTCTGGAAGGAGAAGGAAAAGCTTGAAAGAAGCGTGACCGAGGCTTTGGAGGTTGTGGGGAAAAAGGAAACTTATGCTGTACTAATTATTTCAGAAATTATCGATAACGTAGCAGGAGCCAACGGCGCTTTGCTTACCTCGAGGCTGTGAGCTTTACGGTGTCACCAAATCGTACCTTGCGTTGCCGTCTGCGTCGTGCTGCAAAAGTTTTGGCTTTCCGGTTGAAAGGTCAATGGCAAAGAGCGATGGCGCGCAGCTTTCGCTCTGGCAGTCCGCCAGCGGGTATGCCACAGCGTATGCCTTCCTGCCATCAGGTGAATAAACTGCGACAGTTTCTTTGAGGGCTGGCGTGTTTGTTAAATTCCTTCTCTGGCCTGTTCTTATGTCAAATTCGCAGAGGTCAGCAGGGTTGCCGCAACTGTAAAGGACACGGCCGCCTTCTTTAGAAACCCCGCTAATAAAGCCCGGCGCGGCAAGTGTTGTCAATTCCAAGCTATCAAGGTTTAATAACGAAATAGAGAACATTACACCTGCGCGCTTTTGGTTGAAAAGTGTTGATTGTATCAGCAAGTGGCTTGTGCCTGCGAACATCACGTTGTTTATTGCTTCAGTGTCATAGCCAAGCATGTCCCTGTTTCCGTCCGTGTAAATTTTCTTTGTAGCTTTGAACTGTGGGTCTGATAAGTGAATGCTTTGCCTTTCTCCTGTGCGCTCCATAAGGTAAGCCAATGAGCCGTTGCCAGACCATGCGACAATGCCTCTTCCCCGCTCGCTAATGAGCGGGCCAGTGTAAATTTCACCCGAAGATAGGTTCTTGGTGTTTATCCATACTTTAGCCGAATCTGCGTAAAGCTTGCCAGGAACCTGTTCGTTGCTTGACAGGAAGGCCATGTATGAGCCATCAGTTGACCAAGTTGGGGAGAATGCGTTTGGAACGTCCGCTGTTTGTCTTGTTGCCATGTCTGCTGGCCTGATCAGCCATATTTCCCCGCTGCTTTGGCTTATGTATTTCTGTTTTATATTGGAAGCTATCCACAATCCGTTGGGTGAAATTACAGGACTCTCAAACCTGTCGTCTTTTACTGTCCTGAACTCTCTATTGACAAAATCGTAGAGGGTAATATGCCCATCGCGCACAAATACTGCTTTGTCCTGAAATGCTGACAAGCCAGTGCCTCTGGCAGTGTCTGCAGCGGTAAGGAAACTGAGCTTGTCATTTTTGGCGTCAAGAACGTAGTAATCAATGCTTCTTGGTCCTGATACTCCCCGCCTGAGCCCGTTGGGTTCTACTTTACTTACAGCCAGCAGCACCTTATCGCCCTGCGGAAACACAGGAACATTGGCAAAAGGAATCAGGTTATTTTTGGCAACAACTGCACTGAAGACGGCTAAGGCTATGATGGCCGGAACTGCAAGCGATGCGGCAGCAAGCTTGACTTTTCCCATGGGCGGCGGCTCGTGCAGGATTGCGCTCTTTTTTTCTGAATTAACAGCGTCTTCAAGCCGCTGCCATTCAGCCTCTGCAAAAATAGGGCGCTCAAGTTCTCTTTTAGCTTCTCGTGCGGAGCCCAAATCTGCGCCGCTAACATATTGCCTGGCTATTATGGTGTCAAGATGCTCTCTCGCTTTTAGCAAATGGTGCACTTGTTCTTTCTTTTTGGCTTCGCGCTGCTCATCAGTTTTTGCCACTGCCGCCTCTTCTGGTCTGTAGATGAGCCGCTCGTAGTGCCACTGGAAAGCCGCAAACTCATAAGTCCTGTGAAAATCTTTCCTGTCAACTTTAACCCTGTTTTCTTTCGCGTAAGCTTCTGCTGCAATGTCAACAAGCCTTTCAATTTGCGCTGGTGATAAGTATTCTGAAAACTCCAACAGGTTGGCAATGTCTGTTTGCGGTGGCAGGAGCTTAAGGCTCTGTGGCTCAAAGTCAAGTGCCTGCATCTGCCCGAAGAGCCTTTTAAGGACGTTCTTAGGATTGTGGTCTTTGTACATCGTAAGGAAAGGGGAAGAAGCGAGCGCAGCATCAACAAACGTGAGGCCTTTGCCAAGGGCGGTTTTGTAGCTTTCTGGCAGCTTAATGCTATTAAACCTTTCAATTTGCTGCATTGCCTGCCGGCGCCTGTTGGCAAAGTACATCGTTTCTGGCTTTTCTGGGTCTATCTGCATGATTCTGTCATCAAGCAGCAGCTCTTTGGCCTTATAGAGGTCAAGCCCGAACTTCTGGAGCTGGACGAGCAGCTGTATTGCCTGGGCAAAGTCCTCGAACCTTGCTTTTTTCTGGCGGATTAACTCCAGCAGCGTTTCTGAAATAGCTTTTTCAGACAGCAAATAGTAGAAGTCGCCACGCTTGTGCACAGGCAGCGGATAAATGACTGACTGGCCGAATCTTTCCCTGAACTTTGCAATTATGACGCGTTCCTGCTCTAGTGGCGACTGGTCTATGTTGCGCTTAAGGGCAAGGTTACCTGCAAAGAATACGGCGTTTCTGCTGCCTTCAACAGTTTCAAATTCCACATTGCCCTGGCTCATCAGAATCTCTGCGCCCACCATAACTTCCAAGTCTGCAGTATTTTGCCTTCCTGTTTTCCTGAGAAAAGCTGCGCGGGCAGCATAGGCCGCAAACCCTTCTCTGGATTTATTAACCGCTGTTGAAAAGAGCGTGTCTGCTGATTCAAGCTTTCCTTCTGAAAAAGCGTGAGTTGCTGCAATGAGGTAAGTGAGATCGGCAGCTTCCGTCCATTGAGGCATCTTGGCTTTTTTAATGGTAAAATTCTTGATAAAAGAAATGCAAGGGTTAAGAACCCAGTCGCTTCTGCCCACGTAGCTTGTTTTCTCTGTTGATACT
>JAHFTU010000045.1 GCA_023269295.1 Candidatus Woesearchaeota archaeon
CACAGCTCCCTCTTACGAGGCTGCCAGGCTGTGCAAGGACCACTCGCTGCCGGAATTATTCAATACGTACAATCACAACATATCAGCTGAAAAAGGCGCTTGTGCCTTAGAGAGCCAAGCGGACCCTGCTTTTGAGAAGGAATGCTATCTTACTTTGATTGGCATGAAGACAGTTTTGATTGGCCCAAATCCCAGGGAAGACACCGAGTACTGCAATTCCCTAATGCCTGACTTAATTGCGCCATGCTTGGAGCGCGCAAAAGGCGCGCTTAAGGCCACTTACGTCAACGACCAGATAGACGAGCAATGAAGTTCTGCACAGCAAGGGGTGCAAAGCAGGTGTAGTGCCAAATCTGTCTAATTTAAGAAATTAACATTACCAAACTTCTTGACAATTAAAAAAGTGGCACCTGATTACCACCAGTCCCAGTCGTCATAACCGCTATCATAACTGCTGTCATAGCCGCTATCATAACCAGAATCATAGCCGCTATCATAACTGCTGTCATAGCCACTATCATAACCAGAATCATAGCCACTATCATAACCAGAATCATAGCCACTATCATAACCAGAATCATAGCCACTATCATAACTGCCATCATAAGGATCCCAATAATAGCCGCTGCCACCCGGCGTTTCAGGTACTGTTGTTGTGCCACCGGTTGTTGTCCCATCTCCGCCGGGGGGAGGCAGGACAGACTCTTGCGTACCGTCAGACGCATAAACTATGATTGTTCCATCAGGCAGCGATGTAATTGCAGAACCATCTGTAAAGACTGTTGTGGTACTTCCATCATTTGTGTTTTTGTAAGTTGTGCTGTCTCCATCAGAGCCAATAACAGTTGAGCCTCCACCACTTCCAGTGCCAGTTCCAGTACCGGTTCCTGTATCTGTTCCGGTTCCGCCACCGCCACTAGTTGAGCCTCCTGAACTTCCCCCTCCAGAGCCAGATGTGGGCGGCGTGGAACCAACAAACTCCCCATTCTCGTCAAGGGTAGTAGTGCTGCCATCAAGATTCGTAATAGTAACCCAGCCATCAGGCGTGCTGGTGTAAGTAGTCCCATCAGGGCTTGTTAACGTGGCAGTGCCATCAGGATTTTTAACTTCAACCGAGCCGTCCGTATAAGTAGTTGTTGTGCTCCCATCAGGATTGGTAGTGGTTGTGCCACCGCTGCCAGTCCCGGTCCCAGTTCCACCTGTGCCGGTTCCAGTGCCTCCACCAGCAGGAGGTGTTGTAGTTGTCGTAGTAGTGGTTGTAGTTGTTGTGGTTGCTGCACCGCCACCTCCTCCTCCGCCCCCGCCGGTAGTTGATGGCGCTGGTTTAGGCGCTGGGTTGCATATGCTATCACATTCTGTCGGGTCATCCTCCAGTTGTAATGATAATTGACACGCTTCACATGGTGTCAGCTTCTTTGGCGGTTTAGGACTGCTTACGCAGCACGTTGCTCCTGCTATGCAGCTTCCTGTGCCAGGCGAGTCTCCAGGATCGCATGCGCCTCCTGAGTTGCAGTACCCGCTGCAAGTGTTTACGCCCTGCGGTGGCTTAACCCCACCGCTGCCTGGGCAGGTGTAATCAATAAGAGGACCGCCCCCGCCGGTAGATGGTGGGAGCGAAACCATACCTGCAACGTTGGACAGGACCATTGATAGCGCAAGAACAACTAACCCTGCAAGAATTGCAGTTTTATTCAGCGTTATGAGTAGTGGCTTGCGTGTTGCCTTGCCTGTAGAGCTTATTTTATTCATCTTTACGCTGCCTTTTTCAGAACAGTTATTGACGTGCCTGTTAATTTCCTGGTGTCGGCGTTTGACAGTGTCCTTATCATGACGTAGTCTTTGGGTTTGACAAAGGCAAGGGGCTCTGCTATTCTTTTGCCGCTGACCAGAATCATGGTAATTGTGTTATTTTTGACCAAGGGAAGGGTGGTTGTTTTTCCTGCTCTGGTAATTGTTATTGAGTCAGGGGTTACAGATTTGACAAAGCCGACCACTGATTCAACATATGCTGCAGAGACAACAAAGCTGTCTTCAAGTGCAGTGTTAAGCAGCGCTGATTCGCTGGGTGGTGATGATGCAGCCGTGGCTGAGCCTGCCCTGCCGAAGTAATACCCTATCAGCAACCCCCCAATAAGAACCACAACTACTATTGGTAAAAGCGTCTTCTGCTCCATTTTGTCAGCCTCTTTTTTCTTTTTTACTAGCTATTGCACTTCCCTGCTTTTTTATTTACTTCTATATAAAGCTTTTTGTAGCCCTTTGCGATTTGCAACTGGCAGGTGCAGGCAATCGCCGGCTGCCCATTAACCCTGGCAAAAGCCGCCATTTAGAGAAGGGCAACTTCACCCAAACCAAGTCTTGCTGCTTCATAACCTCGGCGCCTTAGCATTCTTGGCAAGCTTGTCCCAAACTTCATCTTCCTTGCCCCACGCATCTTTCATTGCCAGGCCTGACAAGGCATCCCAGGACTGGTCTTCAATTGCCCTTATAACTTCAGATTCTTTTCTAAGCACAATCTGGCCCCGCTCGTTCACGCTGGCAGTTCTTATTTTTTTGATTCTCATATTAATCATAGCAATCAGATTAAGCGGGCCTATTTAAACAAGTTTTGGTTTGCTGTTTGCGCAGGGCTTCCCGGATAAGGCTGTTGCAAATTTTTCGTGAAAACAACAAAGCTGTTGCCGTCAAGCTCTGTTATCTCGATTTGGGCGTTCAGCTTCATTACCTTGAATGTTTTCAGGCTGTCAAAGTCCGCCTTCAGCTCTTTCATGCTGGTGAAGTCAAAAATCCTGTCAAACGTGAACAAGTCAAACCCGTGCTTTTGCATGACAATCTTGTCAAGCAGCTTCAGCCTGTAAAGCAGGGCGTAAAACGTGCTTTTCGGGATTGTTTGCACGATTTCTTTCAGGGGAATCACAGCGTTTTTGCCGAACATCTCCAGCAGCACAAGAAGCTGCATGCTTCTTTTCTTGTCAATTGGAAGGATTATAGTGCAGGTGTTCATTTAGGTCTCCAGGTTGTAGGCTTAGTCAATGCAAAATACGCCATCGTTGCAAGCAAACTATTTGACTGGCTGTAACGCAGCAGCCACGCATAGTTATGGCTGGCTTGATTTGTGGCTCTCTCGACTTCTTCTGGCTGCACGTGTTCACCGCTGTTTAACTGGCCACGTAAGTAAATCAACCCAACTTTACCCAGCACATACAAACCAGCCCGTTCCATTACCGCTTCACGTGCCTTTTTAGTCAGCCAAGGCTTCGTCTCATCTTCTCTCTTTGCCTTTTGCATGCACGCTTCAATCAATTTGACGTCTAACCCACTCAAATACTCTTTCTGCGCATCTGCCGCAAACTTCGTTTCCAGACCACCCATCCAAACCACCCCATCAATTGTCACCTTTCTCAAGTAATGACAAATCTGTTATAACTCTTAAGGGGTGATATAATAGGTTTTCCCTTATAGGTTATAAGGTTTATATAAGAGCCGTGCCGCCTCAGGAGCTTCGTTCCCTAACTTTGATGTGACGTGCTGCGAAGCAGAATGAACTGTGCTTTCTATTCCATCCAGCAAAAGGCTTAAATCGGTAAAAAATGCCTGCACCTCAAGAACTTGGCGCTTCATAGGGTCTTTCACACCAGGCTTTCGAGTAAGCTTCACAGGCATATCCATATCGCCTATAGGCGTCTGTAGCGACAAAATTGTGAGTGCTGGCTTTTCTGCTTTAACCGTATACGCCACTCCAAAGATGCTTAGTGCCTGCCCTGAGTATTCCAAGACTTGGGAGCAGAATTTCACAATATAAGGCTCCTGGCTTCTACTTTCAGATACCCGCTTTACAAACTCTGGTGCCAGGCCTGCAGCAATTATCCTTTCTTGCTCTGCTGCTAGAAATTTTTCAAGCTGGCTTTGGCCTGATTCTATGCATGCATTCAGCTTTTTGGCAGTGTAGTTTGCAGCGGCGCTGAACATTATGTAATAATTTACCTCCCGCTCCAACGGAGGCTGCCACAGTTTCAGGCAATTCTCTTCAATGACGGTTTCCAAATTCATGCACCTCCTTTGTTAACGATTTTATATCTTTATAGCACTCAACTTTTAAGTGCCTTTCGGAGAAAAAGCCGCAAAACTTCCTGCCGGCGTGAAAGAACGAGCATTGCTCCCGTAAAAATTTCGGTTTTAGCCGCTTTTTTGGAAAATCTTGCGGAATTCCCGTCTTTATTTTGGCGGGTTATTTTGTAAGGGCGTCTGCCAGTTTCCTTGCAAATCCGTCTGCCCTGCCGTGCAGCCTGGCTTTTCCGGTGCCCCTGTCAAGCTGTACTATGCATGCAAGGCATTCTGGCCGCGCAACTATTTCGTAGTCCTCAAGCTTGTCGGCTTGGCTCACCATTATTGCGTATTGCTCCCAGGTGTGCAAGGCGCTTACTTTCCCGGCTTCCCTGCGCTCCCGCAGGCATTTTCTGACTGCCATCTCATCATTATTCACCAGCCAAACTAAGTAAACGGCAGCGCCTTCGCTTTTCGCAAGACTGTATACCCCTTCTCGCCTGTAAAGCTTGTGGAAGGTTGCGTCAAGAATTGGAACTGCGCCTTTTCGCAAGCAGCTTGCTGCAGCATCGCACATGGTCTTGTACGCTTTATCCTTAACCTTTTTCGTCCGAGCATTTCCCTCATCCACGAAGCCAGTTGCGGAACTGTGCGTCTTGCCTTTCAATCTCAGCTTCGCAGATCCAATAACCTCAGCCGGGATCCTGATTTTCCGAAGGTATTCCTGTATTCTCGCGGCAGCGGTTGTTTTGCCTGCCACAGGATAGCCGTACAGCATTATGAGTCTCTTGCTCATGTTTTTCCGCTCAATTTCCCGTAGAAATCCTTGCCAGTCAAAGATGAGTAGAAACTCACCCAATCGTTGACAGGCGCAATAAATTGCAGTTGCGAAGCGCTTTCCTGCTCATGCAGGTTCCATGGCTGTTTCATGAAGTACAGCGCAGGAACTGCTCCCTCGAGCTGGACAAGCTTGCTAAGGGTATCCTCAAGCATCGCTGCCGCCAAAATTTCTTTTAGCACGGTGCGTTTGGGAGCGTCGTTGGTGTTGCGAACATCTGTTATTGGAAGGCTGTGTTTTTGGATGAACCACTTTGCAGCTTCTAACTCGCGGTCATATCTTGAAGTAACAACAAAGATTCTGGCACCTTCCTTAGCTAATCTTGCCAGCACCTCTCTGCAATTTGGCGCTAATTCGTACTCGCCTATTAGCTCGCTTCCGACAGCGTCCATCATCCGCCTGTACGCCTGTTTCCCATGCGGGAAGGTTTCTTCGGCAGTTTCCTGTATTCTCAATTCAATGCCAAAGGCTTGTTTAGCGTACCTTATTTTTACCCCTGCACCATAAGCGATGCAGCCGTCAAAGTCTACAGCAACGACCATTGAATCTATGCCCATTTTCCCCTTTTTACCTTACAGCAGCGGCTGATTTTTGTTTTCGGTAATCTTCCAGGTGCCTTAAGCAAACATCATGCCTGTTAATCCAGAAGCCCGCTATCTTCTGAAGGTTGTAATAAGCGTTCTCCCACCCGTTGAAGTAGCAGATTGCCTCGTGCATTTCTTTCATGTAAAGCATCCATCTCTCAAACTGCAGCCAGTTGCTGACTGTAACTACTCCACTTTCTTTTGGCGGGGTTGACTCGTCCTCATTCCACGGCTGGCGTATGAAGAAGGGCTTTACAAATGTTTCCGCCAGCGGCAATAGGTATTTTAGGTCATCATCAATAAATGCCCTCGCTCGTAGCCTACCGCACAGCACCTTCTTCGGGTCTTGATTTGTAAAGTGAAGGTAGTCTATCGGCAACTGGTGATGGGTTATGAATTTTACAACAGAGTTCTTTTCCCGCGTTTCAGCGGCCATTCTTTTGACATCAAGAATCTTTAAACCAGCTTGTACCTCTTCTTCAGAAAGAATCCGGGCTGTAATGACCGCAAACCTGAAACCTTGCATATACAGCCGGTTCAAGACTTCTTTGCAGCCGGGCGCCACATTTTGCATCATCATGTACTCGCTCTCAACCACACGTACCATTTGCCGAAATCTTTCCTCGCCAAGCTGTTTCGGCCAATTTTTATGAAGGGTCTGTTTCAGCGTAAGATTTACACCATAAAACTTCCTTGCATATTCAACCCTTAAATGATGCCCATAAGCTATTGTGCCGTCAAAATCCAAGCCTACAATGATGTTCTGTGCCACGTGCGAAGGCCTAGAGCGAAAGCCGAGAACCATGGTTCAAAACAGCAGGAGGAGGAATATAAAACTTGCGTTTAATTTTTGCGAAAATGGCGGAAAGTTTCCGGAAAAACGGCAAAATTCCGCAAAATCTTCGGCAAGTGCTGGAAATCTTTCAACGTTTCCACAATTCTTTCAGCGTTTTGGCAGAAAGGGTTAATAAGACTAAGTTACAGTTAATTCATGATTTTCGGGGTTTTATATAAAACCTGTAAAAAAGGCTTTTAAACACAGCGTGATTAGCTGTAGGGTAGCGTTTTTGAATAGGGTGGAGGTGGGTTTGTCATGAAAAACGGTCTCAAGTTTGGCTTTGTTACTTTGGTGATTCTTACCGTTGCTATGCTTATTATGGCAACTGCGGCTTATGCGCAAGGGCCAACAACACTACCTCCCTGCTCTAATGGCGTCCAGGACGGGGATGAGACAGGGGTTGACTGCGGCGGGAGCTGCATTCAGCGGTGGGTGGTGGACTTCTGTGACAAAAAGGATAATGATAACGACTGCTCTGTTGATGAGGACTGCAAAGGCGTCAGTGGTGTTGTTACGGTTCCAAAAAACAACAATCCTGCTTTGAATCAGGAGGCCGTTAAGCCAACTTGCTCAGATGGCGTACAGAACCAAGGCGAGCTTGCGGTTGACTGCGGCGGGGAGTGTATTATAAGCGCTAAAGAGGTATGCGATGCCGTTGACAACGACAAAGACTGCTACATTGATGAGGCTGGCGTGTGCGGTAACACCGAAGCTTCCGGCACGTCAGCTAACGCGCCAGTGATGTACCCTGCTGAACCTGGCCACTTGTCTGAGGCGATTGGATCCCCTGAGGAGCAGCCAGGATACCCTGCTGAGAAAAGTGAAGAAAAAATAGCGAAGGTTGAATATCTGGCAAAATTAGCAGAATCAACGCCTGCCCAGGTGGTTCTCCCTGCTTCCAGCGGCGACCTTTCAAAGCTTGAAAAGCTTTCAGACGCCGAGGTTGCAGCCTACATTGAGCAGAATATTGGCACTGATGGCATAGCACAACTAAGAAAGCTCGCAGAAGATAATGATGTTTACATTCCTAAGGGCGAGTCTGATGTGCAACTGGGCATAAAGTACTTGCGTTTCTCCTGGAAGCACAATGCAGAGCTTGAGGCCAAGTTCAGCGTGAAAGAGCCCACTGAAAAGGACTGGGTAGACGTGCTTAAGCAGTTCAGCGACGAAGCCTATCCGAAACCTGTGCAGTCTCAGTCGTTTTTTTCAAAAGTAGCAAGCTTTTTCAAAAACCTTTTTAGGTGAACCAAACGAAAACAGGGGCGCAGGGCAGCAGGCTTGCCGCAAGGCTTGCCACTTTTCTGGTGGTTTTCCTACTGGTAATGCTGCCTGTCAGCGTGTCAGCACAGCTCAGCGCGATAAGCGCTCAGAATGGTGCCACTTCGTTACCAGAGGAAAAGCCGGCAGTGCCAGCTCAGGCTCAGGAGGTGGCAGGTTACCTTTCGGCATATTCAACGGCTGGCGGGGCTGAACCACAGGCATTCTGCATTTGGCCTGCGAAGGACTGCCAGAACAAATGCTGGGGACCTTGCTGGTTTGGTAATACGTGGTACTGCGGCTCTAGCGGTGCCGTATGTTGTGAATCAAGTGCCAAATTCTGTGATAGCAGCGCTGGCAAGTGCT
The DNA here is from genome assembly GCA_023269295.1 of Candidatus Woesearchaeota archaeon. Classification (GTDB taxonomy): domain Archaea; phylum Nanobdellota; class Nanobdellia; order Woesearchaeales; family UBA10216; genus UBA10216. The sequence goes on from JAHFTU010000045.1 coordinate 7,928, forward strand.
GGACAAATTGCCCAAGCGGCCAAACCTGGGTGTGTAAGTCGACAGGTGCCGTATGCGTTTCCAACTGCATTGACAAGGACGGCGATGGCTACGGCTCTGGCTGCAGCAAGGGCAGCGACTGTAACGATAACGATGCTAACATTAATCCTGGAAAGGCGGAAGTGTGCGGTGACGGCAAGGACAACAATTGTAACGGCCAGACTGACGAAGGCTGCTGCTCCGGCAATAGGGAATGTAATGGTATCTGCTGGGGTGGCTGCCCATCTGGGCAGACGTGGTATTGTGTTTCTATAGGCGGTATGTGCTGCACACCTGATTCAAAGTGGTGTGGCGGCATATGCTGGCTACCCTGCTCAACCGGGCAAACGTGGAACTGCGGCTCTGATGGCAAGGCTTACTGCACCACACCATGTACAGATAACGACGGTGACGGCTACGGCAGTGGCTGCAGCAAGGGCAGCGACTGTAATGATAACGATGCTAACATTAATCCTGGAAAGGCGGAAGTGTGCGGTGACGGCAAGGACAACAATTGCAATGGCCAGACTGATGAGGGGTGCTGCAGCAACCCCACTCCTTACAACTGCGGAAAAACAAGCTCGTGCTGGCTTAACAAGGCGCAGTGCGACCAAGCAATATCCTGCGGCAACTACTGGGCGGCATGTGTCAATCCTTCAGGAAACGTCATAAAATGCGTCAGGGGCCAATCCGGCTGTTGCAACGCTGCTGTTCCGTACTTTTGCCCAGAAAATGGTTACTGCTTCGCGAGTGATGGCTTCTGCGACGGCAGGCAGGTTTACAACTGCAACGGCAAGTACCAGGTTTGCAACAAGAAAACAGATTCTGGCGCGTGCTTCGGCGATGTGCTGAATTGCTGCCCGTCCGGAGAAACATGGTGGGAGAGCGACAGCCAGTGCCACAAGAGCAGCGAGCCTCCGAAGTGCGCTGTTCCTGACGGCTCTTCTGCTGCGTGCAAGTGCAGTACAAATTCTGAGTGTTCTAAAGCTGATTCTTCAAAGCCGTACTGCTCAAAGTCTTACCCTTCGCCCATAAGCGATGGCTATGGGAAGTGCATGAGCTCAGTTCCGGAGTATTGTGGCAATGGTAACTGCGGTGGCGGGGAGACTTACAGCAGCTGCCCGGCTGACTGTGGAAGCTTGGCGCCGAAGGGGAGCGTTGAGGTTGGCGTTTACTACGCCAGTGCCAATGATAAGCCTGTGAGCGGCGCTTATGTTTATCTTGATGGTGTTAAGAAGGGCGCTACAGGCTCTGATGGCAAGGCTATTTTTGAAGCGGCTTATGGCGGCCGCGAGGTTAAGGTGGAGTGCCCTAATAATGATTTCTGCGATTCCAAGACTATTCAGGTTACCGGCTCGGTGTACAGGAGCTTCAGCTGCGGC
>JAHFTU010000104.1 GCA_023269295.1 Candidatus Woesearchaeota archaeon
CATCTCCTATGAACCTTGCAGCTTTTGTTTCCTCACCTGTCTCTTCATTCTTTGATGTTTTGACAATTCTAGCATCTTTTACAGCATAAATTAAGTTAGTATTACTGCCTGCAAGGTTAACGTCTTTCAGTTTAAAATCGCATGAGTCACCTTCAACGAGGCTCAAACCAGGGGGCAAAGTTAGCACCAAGTCCTTCACACTCTTGATTTCACTGTTTTCCCACCCTGTGTTTTTGGCAACGTAAACAGTAATTAAAAGGTTGGCAGGATTCTTATTGCCTGGGCTTATGTCAATACTGGCTGGCGCCTTTGTCAGGTCAGGCGGGCCCCAAGTCAAGGTCACAGGCACATTATCATACCTTGCATCGGCGTGTTGAATCTTGTTAACAACGGCAGGGTCAATGCCCTGCAATCGCAATGCTTCATCCTGGTCAGAGCGTATGAAGGCAGTTGTAAGGAAGGCTGTAGCGTCAACTTTATAGTCTACCTCAGCCCCTATAGTATAATCCCCGCTTTCCCAGCCAGCAGCTGCGCACTTTACCTGCGTACCGCCATCCGGGCCGTTGTAGAATACAGCAACAGGACCATGCGCATTGGTTTTTTCATTTTTTACCTCAGTTGGCGTCACACCCCTTGAAGTAGTTGCAGTAAACTTCATATTCTGCTTATCGGAGCACTGAATGTTTGTGACTTCAATGTACGGCTTTTTTGCATCAGCAGGAAAAGGACTGGTTATCCTCATGATGAAACTTGGCTCAGGCGCTTTAAAGTCAAGATCATACTTCTTGAGCATTGTGATGTCCGGAACCAAAGTAAGCCCGAGCTTCGGCTCCTCCTTGGGCTCGCCAAAGCCGAAAGTTTCCTGGGCTTTCTCGTAGGCATACGCGGTTTTAGCTGTCATAAGGGCGCCAAGAGAGGCACCAAGGCTTCTGCCGCCGACTACGGCACTTTTGAAAAGGTTTGGGATTACTGCTTTCTGCTCAGCACTTGCGCCGCTGGCGTACTGGCTGCGAACTTTGTTGACCTCAGGGGCTATCAGCGGCCAGTTGGCAAATATAAGGAGAAACATCACAAACCACGCCAATGAGCGCGCTACCCTTGTTTTCTTGTTAAGACCGAATACAGAATACCAAAAGAATGGAAATGTTATAGTGCGGTTAGCCAAAATAGCGCCGAAAAGAAGAAAGCTGTCAAAACTCAGAGGCAAGCTCAACTTTGCAAAAGACTGGAGCAGCAGCCCAAAAAACTTGAGATAAGCATAGCGGCCAATGCCTGCAACACCCATGACGAGCAAGACCCTCCCAGCGTCCTGAACAGGGTTGCCTTCCCTAAAAGCCAAGAGCAAGGTAGCAATCAGAACAAGCGTCCATTGAATAGTGCCGGTGAGAAGCATGTAATCAATTATCATAAGCACTGAAAACACTACACCGTATCTTCTAAATGCCTGAAAAGAAATCCCATCAACAAAAACGGATATGATAAAGCCAACAAGCGCTATGATGGCGTGAGACCTCAAGACAGCTGAAGGTGTAAACCCGGCAATCCAGCTCATCCAGTACACAATAACAATGAGCCATACATAGGTGCCAAAAAAGCCAGCATCAGTCCCGAACTCAGGCACCATGTTTTTTGCGGCGTTGAGAAGAAAATTGAGAATGCCCCCCAATGTCCACCCAACCCGCAAGCCAGCGCCCTGTGCAATACTGCCTGCTATTGGAGCAGCCGCGCTCATCGCAGTTTTTACTGCCCCAAATTTCCCACCAGTAGCAGCGTTTGCGGCTGCCGCTACCCCAGCTTCAACTTCCTTTTCTATGGCAGGGGCATTCCCAAGATTGAGCCCTTGCCCAAGCCTTCCCAAGCCACCTAACGAAACCACTAACTACACCTCATTTTAACGATTCACCCTGTCAATTCTGGCTTGCCGAGTTTTAAACCTTTTCCTTTTTAGAACGCGATAGGAGCTTTCTTGATTAATCTTTATCGTTTTCTGATTGACCTCTTTCTTAAAGAGGTCAGCTGCACTCTTCCGCCTTCTGGCAGTCAAGAACGAGCCTGAGGTTGATGATGTTAATGGTTGTTTCAGGCACAATCCTGAGGAAGTTAGTGCCGGCAGCCATGAAAGAGTCAACGTTCTTGGAGAAGTTGGCCTGCCTTGTGTCTATCCTTGTCTTCTGGTTGTTAATCTCAACAGTTGCCGTTTTTCTCTCCTTGTCGTCCAAGAACATTATGTTGAGGGTGGAGTTGATTGTGTTGTTCTCAATCCTCCTGAAAACAGTGTTGTTCAGGCTGAAAAAGTAAATGGGGAATATGGGTTCCTTCAGCTTTGTCCTGAGGAGCAGCCTGTCAAGCAGGTAGGTGCCCTTCTCAGCCACAAACCTGAACTCGTTCTTCCCGCCAACAAGATCCTTAGGGTCAAGCTGCCACTTCTCCGGGCTGCCGCAGTCAGGCACTTTTGAAGCGAGAAGATTGCTGTTAAGGTAAATCGAGAGCTTTCCAACGTCCTTAAGGCTGCAGTCAACAAAGTAGCTCAATGCCGCGGAATCAAGCAGGTTAGCTTCCTCAGTGGCTAGGATAACTGTCTGAAGCGCTTCCTTGTTGTCAAGCCTCTCAACTGTCCCGGTTATCTTGATATTCCTCAAGTCGTACGAGTTTGTCGTGAAAGGCTTATACCACGGAACCGGCTCTGTTGAAAACTCAAACACGTTCTCTTTCTCAAGCTCAACACTCAAAGGCTCTGTAAAGCTGTCAACCTCGCCCCTGAAAATCTCCCTGCTGTTCTGGGTTATGATGAGATTGCCATTGTGGCTGTTGACAGTAAAGCTAAGCTTGGCATTCTCAACCTTGTCGCTCACAGCCAGGATAAAAGACCGTTTCCTCGTATCGCTTTTTGAGCTCCCAACATTAATAGAGTCAATGCCCTTCAAAACAGCATCTTCCTTCTTTGTAAAAAGATTAAACGACGGCAGCTGGTGGTCAAAATCCTTGCTCTTCAACACAGTGAGGGTTCCAGGATTTTCGTTAAGAAGAGTTGAGCCGGGCAGCTTGCCAGCAGCAACTTTTGCGGTTGTCGTGTCCTGGGTAAGAAGCTTGTCCCTCTCGCCTTTAGGCAGGAACAGTATGTACATGAGGATGAATGCGGCAATCACGATGACAAGAATGGCAGCATTGCCACCTGAAGGAGCGCCCTGCCCCCTTTTACTAAAACCTTTCATACACTCTTCTTCCGTAGATACATATATAAATGTTTTTCCATATGGCCTTCTTAAGAAGAAGGTCAATCAAGAAATCCACATGGTGCTGAAATGAAAATACTCAAGAAAGAGCTGAAACACGGAAAGGTGGTTGTGCAGGCGCAAAACCTGGACGACCTCTGGTACCTGAGCCGGATTGTGCTTAAAGGAGACACTGTAGTTGGCAAAACAACAAGAAAAGTGAGGCTTGGCGCTGCCGAGGAAGCAGTGAAAAAGACCTACATCCTGTCAATAGCCGTGGAAGAGGTAAAATTTGAGGACAAGGCGCTCAGAATTGGCGGGAGAACAACAGAGCCGAAAGAAGACATACCAAAAGGGGCCCACCACACCATCACGATAGAGGCTGGAGACACACTGACGATAATCAAGGGGCGATGGCAAAAATACCAGACTGACAGGCTGGAGAAGGCAACGCAGGAACAGCTAAAGGCGCTGATTGTTGTGTTTGACAGGGAAAGCTGCATACTGGCGCGGCTGAAAAGCCGAGGATATGAAATAATCACCGAGCTGAAAGGCAAAGTCCGCAAAAAGGACTACGATGCCGCAACAACCAATTTCTACAAGGAGATAATCTCAGCAGTCAAGGACTACGACGAGCGGAACAATCCTGACAGGGTAATCCTTGCAAGCCCGGCATTCTGGAAAGAAGAGATGCTTAATGAGCT
>JAHFTU010000046.1 GCA_023269295.1 Candidatus Woesearchaeota archaeon
GAACTAGTAAAGTCGGGCATTTATGGCGCGTGTGAAATTTTTGTGAACGCCTCAACGACAGAGACTGGCCCGTTGACAGTTCTTGAGGCTCAGGCAAATGGCCTCGTGTGCGTGGCAGTAAAAAGCAAGGCAATGAAGCTCATTCGGAATAACGTGAACGGCTATCTGGTTGACCCGAGTGACAAGCAGGCATTCGCCGCTGCCGTAGTGAAGCTGTTGACCGAAAAATCGACTTATTCGAGGATGCGGAAAGCGACTCTGGAAAACATACGGAAGTATGATCAGGCCAACATCGCAGGCATCTGGGAAAAACTTTATGAGGATGTTGTGCGTAAAAAAAAGGATTCTTGAGTCTATAGCAAATCACTTTAATAATCGGAACTTTATTCCATGCAAAAAGTATTTAGCTTTCACTTATGCTTTCCAGTTTCGGGCTGTGCATCTTTGTAGATGATTATGCCTATGCGCTTCATCAACAGGGAAAAGGAGCCCCATACTATTGGCATCCACATCGGCATGCCGAAGAAGTCCGCATTTGCAAAAGTGTGAAGGTGCGTTATGTCTGTTGCAAACACTTCAATGGCAAAACCAAGGACCGCTCCGTAGCAGAACGCAAAGAAATCGCCTTGCTGGTAATTTACCAAAAAGATGGCTAGGAGAATTGCAAGGTATATGCCTGTAAGCAACAGGCTATTTTTCCAGAAAAAATAGGTGATGCACGCTCCTACCAGGAAAAGAAAAGTTTGGAGGATAATTTCAAGTATTGACTTCGACCGCATTTAATTAGCAAGTTGGTATCCGCTTATAAATTTTGTGGGTCTGAGCTTTTCCTCTCAGTTTGTCCAGACCACCCTGAACAGCTTCCTGATCCTGCCTGAAAAGTAAGTGCCGAAAACGAGTGTAAAGTAAGTGATAAACAGGGCCAGGTAGAATGCTTTTGTGGTTGAAACGTCTACAATGGAAATGAAAGCAATTGCGAGAAAAGCTAACAGTTGAATGATGAGCAGTGAGTTTTTAGTGTAATATTTTAGCGTATTTCGCGCTTGCCATCCTTCAACGTCCTTTTCTACAATTCGCCTTATGCATGATAATCCAAGTGTAAGAAAAAAAATAGCGACAATTGGTATGTAAGGCAACTTTGCAGTGACGAGCAGCGTGCCCATAAGGAAACGCAGGGGGTGTGTAGAGCTGTTCACCAAAAGCTCAAGGTAGGGAATCTTTTTGGCTATAAAGGTATAGAAAATGTTCAAAGCAAGAGTGGCAACGCAAATGTAAAATATTTGCCTGTTGAACATCACAAATGCGCCAAGCAGCCCTGCAACAATCAGTACAGACGCAAAAACCATGGCTGATTTAATGCTGATTCTCTTCGAGGGCAGGGGCCTTTTCCTTTTCATGGGATGCATTGCGTCAGATTTTGCGTCTGCAATGTCGTTCATAGTGTAGATGCCGCCGTATAGCAGCAGGTTAAATGACAGGTACAACAGGAAGAGGGAATTGATTAATGAAGCTGTCACTTCATTTGCAAAGATAAAAGCGCCCAGCACTACGCTTATGAATGTGATGTGGTACCTGAACCTGAAGAACCTGATGTAGTCTGTCAATGCCATTTTAGATCAGCAATCCTCCAGTGCTGATAAGGGCTCCTATCAAAAATCCGCCAGCAACGTCTATCAGGTAATGTTTCTTTAAATAAATTCTGGAGCAGGCAACAGCGATAACCAGGATGCCAGTGCCAACAGCAAGCACCGGATTATGGAAGAGCGCCGTCGTTATGACAAAAAATGAGGTGATTCGCGCCGTGTGGATGCTTGGAAAACTGCCTGCCTCATAAATATGGAAGAATGTCATCACTGGCACTTTATGAATAGGCACTGGCCTTTCCTTTCTGTATAAGAACTTGATTGATGCACAAACAGCCTCGGTGGCAGCAAAGATTAGGCTTGCCCTTATAGCTGTGTGGGGGTGTGTTTTGAGCAGGTAAGCGAGCAGCGGCAGGAATGTTACAGGCAGCCCAAAAAGCGTAAAAAAGGAAAAAGCTGAATGCGCAAGATTGCTTTTCTTATACATGAGACAGGCAATTTGGCTCTTTTTATTTTAATCTTTCTAAATGCTAAGCAAGGACAACGCTGCACACTACCTGCAGCTCCCTGGAGTTTGCGTAGTCCCTTGGCACGACGTAATCTGGAGAGTAGCTCTCATTTATCCTGTAGCCGAATAGGTGATAGCTCATTGCGACCATGTTTGAGCAGATTACATCTTTCATGTTCAAATGGCGCACCCGCAGCCTATTTCTTTTTACTATAAGGTTCAATGCGTGCTTGAACAGGTTTAGCTCACGCAACAGCGCTATCTTGAGGACTTGTAAGCGCGAAAAAGGTCTGGATTTGAAAAGTTTTATTGCAGTTCCTATCATGCGCCGCGCTTGCATTGATGAGATTTTTTTATGTCTAAGTACTTGAAGTGCCTTATACTTTGAGATGCAATGGTTCAGAAAGGTGAGGCGGCATCCTTCACGGGGCGTAACTTCAAGAACCCTCCCCCTACCGGCATATAGCATGATGTGGTGCCATTTGGTGCGCTGCACTACCCTGCAAATGGAGTTAAAGATTCCCTTCTCACTTACAAGGATTATGTCCCCTTTTTTCAGCAGCCTTGCCAGCTTGAGCTTCAAGGACCTTTCTCTTGATTTCAACGATTCTGTAAGCGTCATTGGATTTCTTTAAGTAAGGGCTATAATAAAAATCTTTCTGTTGCTGAATGCACCAGGTCTCAAAAAAAAGAAACTGATTATTTAAGAGTTCTGGGAGTTCTAAAACGCTCTCCTATATGTGTTTGTCAAGAAATTGGAGTATTACTTCTGTAACTGAATCATCATTAGCTACCATAAATTGGAGGTGTTTGTTGGGGTCTGGCGAGATGACGTGACTGAAAGATCCGTAATAAATCTGTGCGTTGCCGCAGCTTTTGTAATACTTGTCAAGGCTGGCTTTGTTCGCTGCAACAAAAGGGCGCAGAAAACGGTCTTTTTGCCCGTAAACGAACAATTTTGGCTTGAACCAGATGTATTTCTTCTGGTAATATTCAAAGAAATTCACAGCATTACCGATCCGCCGAAATTCTGCAAGTTTCTCAATAAGCTGTAGAAAATCTATGGGCTCTTTCATGCTAAGCAGGTACTTGAAGAATTCATAGGTATCTTTTGTTTTAAAGAAGTAGATATTAAGGTAAGACTTGTCTTTCTCTGGAACATACTTCCCAGGATTTCCAGACTCATACCCTTCCTTAACTAAGGGCCTATTGGTATTTAACTCTATTAACCTTTTTGCGGCGTAGCTATTTACTAATACCTTAAAAATGCTATGCCTTGCCATGTGTAATATTTTTGGGACAGTGTCCCTCATATGGAGCGGAGCAGCCAGGAAAACGTAGCAGGTCACCACTGAATGTTCTTTAATGCCTTTGGCAAGGGCGGAGAAGATGATTGTTTTAAGCTGTACGTATAAAGCTTCAATCTCCTGAGCGACTTCCATCAGTTGGCGGTCTGTAGACTCTCTGCTGGCGAGTGAAGCCCTTTCAATAATAGCCGCCTGCCGCGCCATAAGTATTGATATTCTTTCCCAATCACCGTATACAGTTGTTTCTATCTGCTTATTATAACCGGCGTTTGAAAATAAAGCTGCCGTGGCGCCGATGCTGTGGCCAATCACAGCCACTCTTCTTATTCCCGGATAACTCTTGAGCAGGAGTACGCCTTCTGTTATGGCTTCGCTTGACTCACTTAAGGATAGGGGGTTGGGATTCTGGTAATGTGACGGCAGGTCAATGCTAAGACACAGGAAGCCGTATTCTACTAGCCTCTCTGCCAGTACACCCAACGCGTACCTGTTTGAGCTAAAGCAGTGTGCAAGAAGTACCCCCCTGCTATAGCTGACGTTTGGCTTGCGGTATATGGTTCCGTAAACCCTGCCTGAATGTATATCCTCAGTCACTATTCCGAGTTTTTCACCGCGTACTGCCTTTTGTATTAGTTCTCTCTGTAGCTGCCTCCATCTTGACATAAGAACTGTTCTTAGAAAGAAACTATTTAAGCATTTTTAATTTGTGCTATAAAAAAGTCTGGCCCTGCAGTTTTATCGTCAAGTTTATATTTGCAGAAGGGAACTGACTGCATAAATGTTTCAGGACCGTTTGGACGCAGGCAAGCTTCTGGCTGCAAAGCTCTCAAAGTACAAGGGCAAAAAGAATGTAGTGGTGCTTGGCATACCCCGCGGAGGCGTGGAGGTTGCCTATGCCATTGCAAATGAGCTAAGGGTTGAAATTGGCGCTGCTGTTGCAAAGAAGATTCCTTTTCCGGGAAATCCAGAGCTCGCAGTTGGCGCTGTTGCTTTTGGAGGCATGGTAAGTCTGAACGACAGCTTTGCATTTCAACATGGTGTTGGCAAGGACTACATAGACGGTGAAGTCAATCGCATTGCAGCTGAAATTGAGAGGCGATACGCTGCGTTCAGGGCAGAGGTTCCCAGTGTCAAGGGAAAAGTTGCAATAATTGCTGATGATGGCATGGCTACTGGCCATACAGTTTTGGCAGCTGTGAGGGCAGTAAGGAAAGGCAAGCCAAAGAGAATTATTGTTGCTGTCCCTGTCTCATCGCGGCAGGCAGCTGGCCTTGTAAGGGCCGAAGCTGACGAGCTGCTCTGCCTTGACATTCCGGATTTCTTCAGGGCTGTGGGCGAGTTTTACAGGCATTTCCCGCAGCTGACAGATGAGGACGTTATTGGCTACCTCAAGAAGTCGAAAGCCGCTTAGCTGTGTTCACCATACCTGCTGTAAAAGATGAGGTCTACAGCTCCCAGTACCAGAAAGAATGCTGCAACAGAGATTCTTGTGCTGTTGAATCCGAGCACAAAGGCAGCAGCCAAAAATATCAGGCCAGCAGCCAGGGAGAATCTGCCAAACCCCCTGTAGCTTTTGCACATCAGCGGCTTATTTTTTGGGTTTCCTTGCTTTTGGCTTGGCTTTTTTGGCTTTGTCACGGACGGTTTCCTCTTTTTCATCAACAACGGTAACGGCTGCTTTAGTGATTGTGGCAGCTTCTGTTTGAGCGTCGCTTTTTTTGCTTGCATCGGGATTTGCCAGCTCTGCGGCGACTTTTTTGAACGTGTCAACCTGCTTTTCAGACAATGACCCAAACCGCAGGTAGTTTGATTTTATGCTTCTTAGGAAGGAGGACTCCTCGTACAGCTTCTGGTCTATGTCAAACATTTTCCTGAATTTCTCGTCTGTTATTGGCTGGTTAATCTGCTTCATTGAGCATGATGTGCATATAGGGAATTGGTTTCGTGAGATTATGAGCACATGGTTTTTCTTGCAGATTGCGCACAGCTGCTTGTACTTTGGTCTCCAAGCCATTCTCCCATTCATTTGGCAACAGCTATATTAACTTAGCGGCTTCAGCCTGACAGCAAATTTTTTATATCCGCCATCCTATGCTGCAGCAGGGTGATAATTATGAAAAACGTTAATGGCTTATTGGCTGCTGTATTGAGAAAAGTTGAGACTGCCATAAAACCATCTGCTGTTTATGCACATTGCGACGTGCCATGCGGCATTTACGAGACTGACACCATGCGGCATGGAGTTGAGACTGTCAGGTCAATGACTGACAAGCTCCTGGCTTTGGAAGGAAAGATGGACTTGCAGAGCCGCAACAACGCAATCAGGATGGTACTGACCAAAGAGGAATGGTCGCAGAGGATAAAGGCTGAACTGCTCATTCTGTGGACTGACTATTTCAAGCCTGAGCACGTGCAGAAATGGCCAGACCTCCATGATAAGGTGTGGAAGGCTGCAAAGCTCTGCTCCGATGTCAAGAGGAACATTGACGCCCAGAAGGTCGCGCAGCTTTCAGCGGCTGTTGAAGAGATAGCCAGGATTTTTGCTGAGACAAAAAAGTAATAGCGGCAAAATGCCTCTTTCTTCACTTTTCCCTTTCAGCATCCATATCGTCAGGGGCCACAGCATGCAGCCCGGCGTAAGCGAAGGCGATAGGGTTGTTATTTCTAATTGGGCTTACATTTTCTCGCCTCCAAAAGTCGGCGATGTCATTGTTTTCAGGGGCAATGATAGTAAGAATTACGTGAAGAGAATAACTGCATTCGCAAATAAAGCAGATAAAAAAGAATTCGTTGTTGAGGGTGACAACAAGAGTGACAGCAAAAAGCTCTCTCCGGTAACAAGGAAAAAGATAATTGGGAAGGTTGTTGCAAAGTATTAGTGCTTCTACTTCATTGTGCCGTAAACCACCAACCGCCCTTCATTTCCAGCAAGGTGGTTAACGTATTTCACGTAGCTTTTTCCGGCAACTGCTATGATTAAGCTGTTAGGTGAAGGCGGTAAAATCAATTTCTCACCGCTATCAGTGAGGTAAACTGTTGAGCCTCCCCATTCCTGCATCCACTGCGGTGTCATGTCAAAGAAGAGTTCTATGCCTGATGCTTTTTTCTCATCATGCATCAGCGTGTAGCAGTCTTTGAGAAAGATTCTCACAGAGCATGTAACCTTTTTAATTTTCTTCCCGGTCACCGCTGCTGCGAATGCCAGGAATTCCCTGCTGCTGAAGAACTTTAGCGCTGGTGAATCTGCCTCAAAGTAGCTGTGCGTATCCCTCACTTCTGACTTTTTGAGCTTGGCTTTGGCAACAGCAGCGAGAAATTTCTTATAAGATTCAGGCTCCATGAATCCCTGGACCTGCACGCCTTTCGGGTTGTTCTCAGCAAAGCCGCTGCTGAGCTCCTTCATGACTTTCGGTTTCAGAAGCTTCAGGTTTATCATCAGTGTAGCCAGCCCCCTATGGTGTAGCGTTTCTTGTCAGCCAGCACTTCTTCTACTTCGTGCCAGGACTTCTTTGACACGGCAAATATCATCAGAGAGTTTTGCAGCGGCGGGTAGGCGAAGACTTTCTTGTCCGGGTGCCTTCCTTTCGCTGTCAGGAACACCAATGCGCCGCCATCTGCTGCAGTAAAAGACTCAGAGAGGTATAGTATAAATGCAATCTTCCTGCCCTCCAGCCGGTCATCGTGGCACAGCAGATAGTCCGTCTTCTCGTAGAGCGAGCCGGAAACGTCAACAGCTCCTGGCTTTAATCTTATCCCTGAAATTAAGCTTATGAGTTGTGCAAACTGCCCTGATGAAAACATAGTGACTGCTGCAGCCACAATAGGGTTTCTGGAGTAGAACAGGTTGCCAGTTTGCTTGAACGTGAACAGGTCAGAATCCTTTTTGGCGAAACTTTCCTTTTTGAGTTCCAGCAGCAGCCGCTTGTGGTTGTCCCAGCCTCTGGTTGGGGCTTGTCGACTTTTGTCGACATTGTCCTTATCCAGAAAGTTTTCTATTACAACATGCGGGAAGGGCTTTCCAGAAATAAATCTCTTGCTCAGCGCAGTTATCTCTTGATTAGAAAAGCCTCGCATCATTTTAACCTTCCAAGGATTGTGATAGCCCCGCCCGGATTCGAACCGGGGTCTCCGGCTTACTTCACGACCCTTTTAGGAAAAGGGTCGATCGAAAAACGACTGCACTCAGTAGCCGTTTTCTGATTGACCTCTTTTTTAAAGAGGTCATGCCAAAGGCCAGCGTGATTTGTCTCCGAAGCTGTTGCTCCGGATTTGACCGCTACACAACGGGGCTGAATATGCGTTTTGTTATTCTGGGCAGTTTTAAAAGGTTGTTGTTCACAACGTTTTCCGGGGGCGCTCCCACGTCGTCTTTTGACGAAGGGGCCCAGTCGACTGTTGTCGACTTGGGTTTGTGAGCTGCAGCGAGCAAAAGGGTCCAGTGGACACAATTCCGCAGAAGCGGAATGTGCAGTCGGCTGCTGCCGACTTACACTGGACATATGCCCGGCAAAACTATAAAAACAGCACAACCTTTTTAGCGAAAAACCAAGACGCTTTACAGCGTCTGGGCACAGTCGACCACTGTCGACCTGTGGGTTGATCAAAAAACTCAACAAGGGTGTCTTATGATACGGGGCAAGGCAAGCTATCTGAGCAGGTTGTATTCAAAGATGAGCTTCAAGTCTGTTGAGTATTCTGAGAAGCTGTCCGGCTCTTCGCCGCCTTCTGTTTTTATCGGCCGTTTTGGGTATCCGAGGGTTGCTGTGGGGCCTTTGTTGACTGTAGAGCAGGGTGACAGCAGCATCCTTGACCTGCCTGAGGAATGGCTTCCGAAGAACAAGACTGCTTCTGACATTGTTGATTTCAGGATGAAGCTGATAAGGGGGAAGCAGGCAGTGAACATCAGGGACCCTGACTCGAGCAGGAAGATTGTGTCAACGTTGCAGGAGATTGCGCTTGCGAAGAATCCTTTGGAGATGGAGGCAGAGTTTAAGAAAAAGCCAACAGGCAGGTTTTTCCATGAGGAGATGCAGCCGTTCGGGCCAAGCGCCACTTTGAAAAATCTTAACTTGGGCAATAGCAGGTTCAATCCGCAGCTTGGGAAGGCACATTACGATACGGATTTGAAGGCAAAGGAAGCTGTCATCCAGCTGTACGAGAAAGGTGTCCTCTTCTCGTCAATCCAGAAGGCGTTCAGCACAGGGGCTTTTGGGCTTGAGAAAAACCGCAAATTAGTTCCGACCAGGTGGAGCATTACTGCTGTTGACAGCGCGCTTTCCAGCCATCTGCTGGAGGAAATCAAGGCATACGAGCCCATAGAGCAGTTCGGGGTGTATGAGTCAACCACCTTGAACAACCGCTTCATCGTTGTTCTCATGCCAACTTTGTGGAGGTATGAATGGATTGAGGCGTTTTTCCCAAACATAGTTGGAGACAAGCTTGAGATTTTTGGCGATTATGAGCGCTTTGGGAGAAAGACAGAATACTCTCCGGTTGGCGGCTGCTATTACTCGGCGCGGCTGGCTGTTGCTGAAAAGCTCAAAGAGGAGAAAAAACAGGCTGGCGTGATAATCCTGAGGGAAACATACCCGGGCTATATTCCGTTGGGCGTATTTAATGTTCGTGAGAACGTGCGCCGGGCT
>JAHFTU010000105.1 GCA_023269295.1 Candidatus Woesearchaeota archaeon
TCTCGTCATAGCCGAACTCGTATTTTGTGTCAACAAGTATTATCCCATTTTTTGCTGCTGTTTTCTGCCCGAACTCAAACAGCTTCATGCTTATCTCGGCAATCCCATCAAATTCCTCTGCAGTGAGAAGCCCGCGTTTTATTACTTCCATCCTTGACACTGACTCATCGTGCTGCCCTTTCTCGGCCTTTGTTGATGGTGTCAGCAGCGCCTTAGGCAGCTTCTGGTCCTTTTTCAGGCCGTCAGGCAGCTTGTGGCCGCAGAACTCCCTGACTCCGCGTTCGTAATTGTACCATATTGAAGTTGTTGTTACGCCGGTAATGTATCCGCGCACGACAAACTCCACCATTATCGGCTTGCAGTTTCTTGCTACAGTAACATTAGGGTCAGGCACTTCAATGACCGCATTTGGGACAATGTGCTTGGTTTTTTCAAACCAGAACTGGCTCATCTGGTTGAGCACCTGCCCTTTGAACGGCAGCGTTGTGAGCACAACATCAAAGGCTGATATCCTGTCTGTGGTTATCATCACTCTTTTGTCATCTAGTATGTAATTGTCCCTGACCTTTCCAAAGTACTTTTTGGCCTTTCCAAAGTCAAAGTCTGTCTTCTCAAGCGTGTTCCTGAGCTGCTGCTTCAGGATAATCTCGTTAATCATGTTGTTTATCATTTTGAGCTTACCTCTCTGTCGGCATCTTCAACCTTTCTCCTCATGTCCCATCGGTATTCCTTCAGCTTGTCTTTCAGCCCCATTATCTCTGCAGCTGCCACAGCCGCATTCTCTCCCCTATTGAGGCCCACCCACGCTCCTTTTTTAGTTAGCTGCAGCAGCTTCACTGCATCGTCAGCTGTTTCTTTCTCTGCCGTCGGGCAGTAGATTGTTAGGTTCTTGTCTGCAGCTGTTTCTTTCTCGTTTATGTCAATGAAGCAGATATTGATGGCATCAGCTGAAGTTTTATCTGTGGAGCTGTAGGGGATGCTAAACTGCTTTAGTGTTTCTGTAGCTTTGTCAACTGCTTTCTGGTTTTTGTTGTTTTTTGAAGTCACATTGACTCTCCTTGCTTTATTTCCAACAATCTTCATCGCTGCTGCCGCAGCTTCCTCAGCATTGTTGACTCCTGTTGCTATTACCGGTATTCCGGGAGGCATTTGTATTATGGACAGCAGCGCATCAAGCCCTTCAAATGCCCCTGTCAGGGGCACTCCTATCACAGGTGCAGTTGTTTTTGCAGCCACAACCCCAGGCAGCGCCGCCGCCAGGCCAGCAGCCGCGATAATAGCGTCGTATGTCTTGTCTTCAAGTATCTTGTCAAGCATCTCAGGCGTCCTGTGGGCCGAGCATACCCGCATCTCGAATTCAATCTTGTTTTTTCCGAGCGAAGCTGCAGCTTTTTTCATGATTTCAACGTCGGATTTGCTCGCTGCTATTATCAGTATAGTCATTCCTTACATCAGCTCCTTTTCAGCGTATTCAACCATGTTCCTGAATATTCTCAGGCCATCGCCCTCTTCTGGCAAGTTCTCACGAGTCCATCTTGGGTGGGTGTATTTTGTCACGAACTTCTCTGGGTGGGGCATCATGCCGAACACGTTGCCTTGCTTGTTTGTCACCGCTGCTATGTTTAGCATTGAGCCATTCGGGTTGCTGGGATAATTCTTTGCATCGCCGCCATCCGCATTCGTATATTTCAATTTTATCAGCTTGTCCTTCCGCAGCCTTTCAATAACCTCGCTGCTTGCCACAAACTTCCCTTCGCCGTGGTTGACCGGCAGGTAAATCCTTCTTATCCCTCTGGTAAATATTGAGTCGTTTTCTGTTTTCATCCATATCCATCTGTCCTCGAACTTTCCCGAGTCATTGTTCGTAAGGGTGGCTTCCTGAACGTACAGCCCGCTTAATGCTGGGAGCAGCCCCATTTTTATAATTACCTGGAATCCGTTGCATATCCCGATTACTAGCTTTCCTGATTCAATGAAGCCCTGCAGTGGCTGCCTTAGCTTTATTGCGAGCTGGTTCGCAAGCACCTTGCCGCTTCCGAGGTCGTCGCCGTAGCTGAAACCTCCTGGTATTGCTAGCATGTGGTAGTCGTCAAGCTTTTTGGTTCCATCAATGAGCTCGTTTATGTGCGCCTGCTCGGCAGCAGCCCCTGCCAATTCAAAGGCTAGCGCTGTCTCGTTGTTGCAGTTCGTGCCTGCTGCCCTTATCACTAATGCCTTGGGCTTTGCTTTTACCATTTCAGTGTTCCCTGCCATGCGTCCTTCAGTTCAGCGACGCTAATGTCTATTAATTTGCCTGCGCTGCCGCTGACAACAAGTTGTTTCCCTCTTGTCTTTCCTATCAGCCCATAGCTGCAGCCGTGCTGTTTCATTGCGTTCTCAAACTCAGATTCTTTACCTCGTTCAACTTCAGCAATAAATCGCGTCTGTGACTCTGAAAACAGCATTATTTCATCACCGTTTTTTGATTGACCCCCAAGTCGCTGTTGCGACTGGGCCCAATCGAGCGCTCTCGATTTGGGTTTTTGTAAAAAGGTCATGCTGGTGTGCGGGATGTTCCGAAGCTCAATGTCTGCGCCTATGCTTCCGGCAAAGCACATCTCTGCGAGCGCAACAGCCAGCCCGCCTTCGCTCATGTCATGGCATGATAGGACTGTTTTTGTTTTTATTGCCTCCTCTACAGCAGCAAATGTTTTCTTGCCTTTCTCAGCTTCAACACAGGGAACACTGCCTTCTTCAGGGTCATTCCCAACAAGCTCACTGAAGTGGCTGCCACCGAACTCGTTTTTTGTTTCGCCAACAACATAGATGCTGCTCCCTTCTTTTTTGATGTCCATGGTAACTATATTGTCAACATCATCAATCACTGTAATCGCAGAAATAAGCAGCGTGTCCAGGATAGGTATTTTTTTGTTTCCAACAACAACCTCGTTGTGCAGGCTGTCCTTTCCCGAGATAAAAGGCGTTCCGTAGGCAGTTGCAATTTCCTTGCATGCCTTTGCAGCCATTACAAGCGTGCCCAGCCTTTCTTCCTCGTCTGTGTTTGCCCAGCAGAAGTTGTCCAGTATTGCAGTCCTGGCAAGGCTGCCTCCTGTTGCCACAATGTTCCTCAGTGCCTCGTCTATCGCGGCAGCTGCCATCATGTAAGGGCTTATTGCCCCGTACCTTGGATTTATTCCGTTGGAAACCGCAACAGCTTTCCTGCTGCCAGCCACGGGCATGACAACCGATGCGTCGCTTGGCCCGTCGTTTTCTGCCCCTGTGAGGGGTTTTACTATTGTGTTTGCCTGGACTTCGTGGTCATACTGCCTTATTACCCATTCCTTGCTCGCAATGGTTGGCATTGCCAGTAGTTTTTTCAGTATTGCGTTATAGTCCAGGTTTTTATTTCGTTTTTGTATTGGTGATTGCGAATCTCCAGTGGTTTCCCCTTTCGTCATCCTGTAAACTGCTTTTCTTTTTGTCTTTGGCAGCCCGTTGTGGAGAAAATCCATGCCCAGCTCAACAACTGCCTTTCCTTTGTGCTTCACCACGAGCTTTTTGGTTGTTGTGAATTTCCCAATCACAGTGATTCCTGTCCCTTCTTTTTCGCATATCTCCCTCAGCTGCGCCAGCTTTTTCTCAGGAACTGCAAGCACCATCCTTTCCTGCGATTCTGAAAGCCAGATTTCCCACGGCTTCATGCCCCTGTGCTTTAGCTGAACGTCAGCCAGCTCTACCTCTGCGCCGGTGTCCTTTCCCATTTCGCCGACTGCCGAGCTGAACCCGCCTGCGCCGCAGTCTGTGATTGAGCTGTAAAGCCGCTTGTCCCTTGCCTCAAGTATTGCATCCA
>JAHFTU010000047.1 GCA_023269295.1 Candidatus Woesearchaeota archaeon
TGCAAAGAACCATCAGAAGCCCTTACCATAGAAGCCCTCACAGCTTTAGCCATTTTTTAAACACCCTCCTTTTTTTACTAATGCTTTGGCCCTGGCAGCCCTGTGGTGCCAAAACCCTTTTCCATAATACCCTATTCTAGAGTATTTAAACTTTATGGTAGAAAAGCGCTGTTCCAGCCGGCACAAGCCCTTGTCAGCATCATGACATTATGGGCTCCTGGTGGGTTGCTACAGCAGGACGCATTTGGGCAAGGCCTTTCACTGGCTTTGGCATGCTTTCCTTATACATGGCTACTTCAGGAATATGCCCCGCAGCGGTGCCAAGCTCTGCGGCCAGCTTCCTGACCCTCTGGAGAAACTCGCGAAGCTCCCAGTTCATCATGCCCTCACGCTCCTCAGCAAGAAGTATCATGGCAAGCCGCTTCTGCAAGTCTTCAAGGTACCTCTCGTGCTCAACGCACTCTGACCTTTCCTCATACTTGCCTGCCTTCATGCGATGCTCAATTTCATCAAGGCTGCGAATCTCATAATCAGGCACAGCGTAAGCTTTCTTATTGTAGCTCCTGACCAGGTCGCCAAGAGAATACCCGAATTCCGCATCATAATCATCAACTGCCATGCTCTCCCTCTTTCTAGCCCTACCAGCAAAGTTGTGAATGCTGTCTACCAAAGAAAAAACGTAAAACTAGTCGACCAAGGCATAATTACACTTATACTCATAAATAACTTTGGCTTATATATTATAAAACTTATAAAAGGAGAGGATTTTATAAAAAGTCTTGGAATCTATAAGTACGGCTCCGGAAATTTAAATGCCCTGTGCGTTCATAATCCTTAAATATGCCTGCTGTTTTGCCTGCTGCATGAAGCGCGCGCTCCTGATGATAGTGGCTGTAGCAGTTGCTGCCCTGCTGCTGGCCGGATGTTCCTCTTCAACGCAAAAAGGTGACCTGAAAATGACGAAAGATACAGTTGTAATTGAAACGAGCAAGGGCACGATTGAAGTCCAGCTCAACCGGGAAAAAGCGCCAGTCACTGTTGACAATTTCCTGAGATACGCCAACGCTGGATTCTACGACGGCACGGTCTTCCACCGCGTCATGCCGGGATTCATGATACAGGGAGGGGGCTTCGCACCTGATGGAACGCAGAAGCCAACCAACGAGCCGATAAAGCTCGAGTCAAGCAATGGCCTGAAGAATGAGCTTGGGACAGTTGCAATGGCCCGCACCATCGTGCCGGACAGCGCCACGAGCCAGTTCTTCATCAATGTCGCTGACAACGGCTTTCTTAACTACGCGCCAGGCAACGACGGCTATGCTGTCTTTGGCACCGTGACAAAAGGTATGGACGTAGTCAACGTCATTGCCGCAGTCAGGACCAGTAGCCGGGGCGAAAACGGCAACTGGCCTGTCGAGGACGTTGTGATCAAAAGAGTGTATGTGAAGAATTGATTATCCAGGCATCTCATAAGTAATATAGCTCTTCTTAGCCATGTGCAGGTGCTCCAGCCAGCCCGAGGTCATCTTCCCAATCCCGTGAAAGCGGCTGAACTCCTCACTTAGGTGCGGCGCCAGCAGCGGCTCTTTTTTCAGGTCGCTCTTCAGCTTCTCAATCCACTTCAGCACGCTGCCGTGCTCCTTCGCAATCCCAGCACACAATTTAGCATTGCGGATGACATCACCTATCTTGCCCCTGTTCCGAATCATGCCTTTTGCACCCAGCAGCTTCTCAACATCCTTCTCAGTTGCAGCAGCCAATTTCTTCACAGAAAAATCATGAAACGCCTTCCTCATAAGCGGCCACCTAGAGTCAACAACGCTGTACCTGAAGCCGCTAACAAACCGTATGAACGAGAGCTGCTCAAGGAACTCGTCGTCTGTCTTTGGCTTGTATATTTTTTTGGTTACCATCTTAGTAATGAAGCAAAAAGCCTCTGCGGGACTCCCCAGAATTGTATGAATTGCACTACATTTCTGCTTTGAATAAAGGTTGAATGTTTATATATTAGCTAATGGTTAGTTAATGCTCATTTAAATGTTTTGTTTTGGGGTGATTTTGGAAATGCCAAAGATTCAGCGAATGGGAAATACTCACTGGGTGAGCATACCTGCCCAGATTTGCAAAATCAAGGGCTGGAGCAAAGGTCAGGAGCTGTATTTTGACATAGACCAGCGGACGGGTAAGGTCATAATTGACAAGCTGGAAGAGGTTGAAAAAGTCACTTAATTTTTTGAGCACTTCTCTACCAAAAGCTCCTTATCCAATATGAACCAGCCGTGAGTCTTCCTGAGTTCATACGAATAGCCTTTAGCAGTGCAAGCACTATAAACAGCTTTGCCCTTTGCCTTTACAAGGTCCATTACTGGAATGAAATCGGCATCTCCAGAAATAAGTATGCAAGCTTCACATTCATTATTGATTACTCCAATCTTAACCATATCAATGGCAATCGTAACATCAATCCCTTTTTCCCTCACGTTGATATTACCTATGTAATCTTTCCAGTGAGTTTTAACGACGGGCAAGCAGATTTTACAAAGCCCAAGATTATCTACTTCCTTATGTATTGTTTGTAACCTTTCCCAAGTGGAACTCCTCTGTAGCTTTCTTGTCTTTACTTCAAAGTTTGGCAGCTTTCTGACGTCATCCAAGAACTTCATGTGCTTGTAATACATCTCTTCGCCGTCCTCTATACTTGGCACAGAGTTGTAGTAAACTGTTCTCTTTCTGGTGCAGTTGAAGTGCTCGCAGACCAAGTCGCTAAGCTTGCCCAAGTGAATAGAGCTGGGGCTCAGGAAAGTGGCTTTCAGGTTATGGTAGAGGTTATTTCCATCAATGAAAATTATAGCATTTTTCTTTTCCATCTTTTTACCTGCCCGTAGTGCAAAAGGTTTAAATACGTGGTGGTATACTACCACTACTATGAAGTCCCCAGTATGACCCTGCGTAAGTGGGGGAATGCTGGGTTTCTATTCCTTCTCTTCTTTGAACAAATAAAAAGTTTGTTATTAAATAAGCATCTCTGTAAAATTCAGGCTGAAATCAGGTAATTAACTGAGCGTTATCTGCTCACTCTCATCAATCCTGCTTATCTGCTTAAGCTTCGTGCAAATTATCGCCCGAAACTTGTTGATGCCCTCACAATAAACCAATGAGTCTTCAGAAAGCTTTTCAGCCAAGGCGTAATTTTCCTTGTGAGACTTGATAATTACGAAATTGTATTTGTCCTCGCCTTTCTGCACAACCAGCCTTATGTTGCCCTTCTTTGTAAGCCCTTTCTTGATGACTTTGCCACGAACCCTGACCCGCCTTTGGAAGCCCTTTGCCTTTTTCTCTTTCCTTGCAAGGACGGATAAGGTGTTGATTAGGGTCTTGTCAATCTTGTTAGGCACTTCAGGCACCTTCCAACTCCTTGTGCATAATGCAGAAAGCGTATTTTTGACTTATAAGGTTATTGCAAAGGCAAGGTCGTGATTTAGACTGGATAGATGCGTTTTCCTTTTCTCATATCGTATGGTGAAATCCTTTTAACTTTCCCATCTACAAAAAACAGCTTCTTGTATGTTTCTTTATCAAATTCCCAAGCCTCTTGCATGACATATTTCTCGTTATACAAAATCCAAACTAATTTGTCCCATTCAAAATTTTTAGCTGGTGCAACTAATGTGACTTTTGAACCTTTCTTACCACTTGGTCTATTCGCTTTAATTTGATATTTTTTGCCTTTTACTATAATATCGTGACCTTTAGAAACAGCAGTTCTTCCGTTCATGTTTTTAGAATACTCCTCCTCTGAATATCCTAATAATGTCGCTGCATCATATTCAGAAATTGCAGAGGTTATAGCTGGTGCAATTCCGAACTTACTTTCCCATTCCAACGCAATTTGAGCTAAATCTTTTCTTAACGCCCTAAAAGCCTTATCCATACGCTTAACAAAGCAGAAAAGGGAATAAAAAGTTTACTCCTGAATAGGCTTTCCAGAAAAGTAGTCCTCTTGAAGTTTATCTGGATGCTTCACATAATTCTACAGAAGTTTACACTGCCCGACCCAGCCGCAGAAGCCGCAGTCCTTGTGAGGCTTTGGCATATCCCCCTTTAATACCTCAAGTGCTGCCTTGAAGATTGCCTGTGCATTGCTGATTGAAACCTCAACTTTTACCAAGTCTGTGTTGAAAAGCACGTCTCATCTTACCACCTTTGTAGTTGGCACTGATTAATCAGCATTCAACAAAGTGGCTGCTAATTCATACAGAACAAGAGAGCCTCTGCGGGGGGCTATACTTAATTGTTCATAAAAAAGGGCATAATCAGGAGTTGCTCTTTTTTGTTCCCTTTCTTTTCACCCATTGGCTAACAAGCTTGGCCCACGTTTTTGGAAGCTTTACCCGGTGCTTTCCGTGATAAACATTGCAGATGATGTTCCCAGCTTTATCTTTAGTAAAAGCGCCGCAGAAGCCGCCCCGAAACAAGCGCTTACCATCCTGGCTTAGTATGCGCAGCAACGCATCATCTTTAGCAGCATACCTAGCTTCGCTGCCTTCAATAAGTACAACTTCCTTGGCATCGCCTTTGATTCTCAAAACCAGCTGAACTAACTTCTTTGCCATAACCCTTAGCCTACTCTCTTGAATTTGTGGAGTTTATAATTCTAACGATAACCTTCAAGACTGTGTCGGTTATACTTTTGCTGCTGCTTCAAGCAACTGGCGCTTTACCCCAGCGAAAAGTGTGAAACACTGCCCCAAAAAAAATTACTCAAGGCGTAAGTCCAGTATGCTCCGAAGCAACAACCATACAACAATAATTCCAACTGCCAAAAGTGTCACAAGCCAAGACCTTTCAATAAACTCTATAAAGGAAGGCCAACGCCGTGCCGTTATGAAATCCAGGAACTTAAAAAACATCTTCCAAGCCCAGACACCAATACAAACTACAACAAAACTCCAGGCAAGCCAGGCCATCAGGATACCTCAAACGAAGTGATTGCATCTTTAGAATAGCTTAGGTTATTGTATGACCACCTGAGAACAACCTGAGCTTTCCATTCACCTTTTTGCGTTATGCGGTAGTATGACCATGTAGGCCACGTAACATTACTTTCGTTGTACCAGTAAGTGAGCAACGAATTATTATAAAACCAGTTAACTGTAAAGTTATAAGGAAAATTTCTATCATCCACCACTTTAAAATCAACAGTTGCCACATCATTCAAAGCGTAGATTTGCTGCCTGGCCTTTAAATTTTCAATGCTCAACGCATCTTTAGCATAAACCTGCTCCGGTTCATGTAATGGATAAATTGTTGTTGTGGTGTCAGGCACGTTACAGTTGATTGGCGGACATTCCAGCTTTTGGTTTTCCCAGGTAAAACCAAAAAGACTAAAAGTCTTAGGAGGTCCCAAAAGATAATACATTATAGCAAAAATAAGAAGTCCTAAAAGTATTTTCTCTCTTGTTGTCATAGGATACTTGAAACAGTATAAGCTTATTTAAGCCTTTAGCAAACAATCACCTGATTGTTTGTCTTGAAAAGGCAGTATATCGAAGAGGGCTTGTTTTGAAGGGGGAGGATTATTTGCAACCATTTTAAATAAAGCCATTTTTGTCTATAGTGGAGTAGGCTGAGGTAGTTAAGCGCAAACAAGAGTGAACACTAATGACAGAAGCACACAAGGATAGCGGAAAGCTAAGACGAGCTATCCAGAAATTACTGGAGTTTTTAGGTGGCATCACCACTAACCGAAGCAAGCAGGAAACGGACTTCCAACGGTTACAATCCAAAGCTTTGGAAGCTATGTCGCTGCTTGCCAGCATCCCCGCCAAGATTGAGAAAGAGGACACATACCTGATTCATTCTGTCAGAACCAATTTACTAAAACAAATCGATGAAGGTGAAAAAGAGCTTTCATATATCCTAAACAAGAAGCGCTTGTTCAGTGCAGCATTCATTCAGAGTGCAAAAACAATTCACAACGAGATTCCAAGCATACGACGGCATGTCGAGACCTTCAACGTCACGTTCGTCGAGCGGCGCATGAAGCAATATGATTACTTCTTCAAGAAGGCAGCGAATCCGCTTGACGAAGACCAACGCCGCGCCATCATTACAGATGACAAACACAACATGGTGGTGGCGGGGGCTGGTACAGGCAAGACAGAAGTTTTGACTACACGAATTGCTTACCTTGTAGAAAGAAAGCCCGACATTATCGCTCCTGACCGTATTCTGGTCTTGGCATTCCAGAAAAAGGCAGCTGCTGAGATTGAGGTGCGACTCAAGACCCGCTTCAGCATCGATGTGAAAATCAAGACCTTTCACGCGTTAGGGACTGAAATTCTGCAAGAATACGCCAAGCTCCATGAACAACCAAAGCCAAAGCTTAAGTTCGGGGAAAATGGGAAGCGGGCATATAAGGCGTTTGTTGGTGAGCTAGTCAAGACACAGCAGGAACAATCTGATTATCAGAATGAGATTATCAGATTCATGAAGTTCTACGGTGAGCCTGAAGTCTTCCAAGAGACCGACTTCAAAACTAAGGAGGAATATTATGAATCTCAACGACAACTACGCTACACAACGCTTGATGGCACAAAGGTCAAAAGCTTGGCAGAAAGCGAAATCATGAACTTCTTCACTAGCCATAATCTGAATGGGAAGAAGGTCAACGTATTGTATGAAGAACCTGCACTTTGGATGCAACACAGCGATACGGGACAGCCTCCAAGGCCAGACTTCTACTTACGTGAACACGAAATTTACATCGAACATTGGGCTATTGGCAAGAAGGGAAAAGTGCCGCCCTGGTTTAAGGGGAAAAATCCGACAGTTGAGTATAAGAAGAACATGCAGAAGAAAAAAGAGGAGTTCAAGAATCAAACGAAGTACGTTCTTGTTGAGACCAGCCAAGCCGATTATGAGGACGGTTCGTTACTGAATAAGTTAAACGACCGATTAGTCGAGGCACTAAAACAGAAGCAGCCCGAATCAGATTTCAAATTCGAACCGATTAGCTACAAAGAATTAGTGCAGCGTGTTTGGGAAGAATGCCATAAGTCTGTCGACATGTTAGCCAAGAACATATCAGACTATATCATAATCGCCAAGACGTATTATTTAAAGCCAGAACAAATAAAAGTGCGTCTTTCCAATCAGAAGTGGTCCCAAAAGCAGATAGCGTTTGCGCAACTCGCCCTACCAATTTACGAAGAATACGAGAAGGCACTACGTGCTGATAATTCCATAGATTTTGCCGATATGATTAATCTTGCAGTAAAGTATCTAAACGAGGACAAAGATTTGTTCAAGGATAAATACGACCACATTCTGATTGACGAGTATCAAGATATTAGCAAACAGCGTTATCTGCTAATTAAAAGTTTGATGGAAAAGAACAATAGCGGCAAGCTGTTCTGCGTTGGCGATGACTGGCAGAGTATTATGGGATTCACAGGGTCGAATCTGAATTTCTTCGTCAAATTTGAGCATTACTTCGACCATCCTGCAAGAACCGACCTCAGAATGAATTACCGTAGTATTAAGTCCATTGTTGACGCTGGGGCAACCATCATTAAGAACAATGGTCAGGCTCAGTTAGAGAAGGATACCATCGCACACGACACTACTGTCAAGAAACTTTTAGTCTATTCATTATTGCACGAAATTAAATACAAACCTATGTATTACGAGCAAACCGTTAAACACTGTATTGATACCATAAAGGAATACTTGAAGAATGGTTACAATCCCAATGACATCTTGATTCTGTGCCGCATAATCAGCAATAAACCGCTAATTAATCGGTTGGTATCCCAAGCCGAAGCCGAGAACTTACCAATTTCACGTGATTCAAAGAAAGAAGATGTTATCCGTGTCATGACAGTGCATAGGAGCAAGGGCTTGGAAGCACGGTTGGTCATCATACTCAATGTGAATAAAGGAACATACGGCTTCCCCTGCGAGGTAGAGAATCCTGATGTTTTCGAGACAGCTATTGAAGAAAGTAAGAAAAAACGCAAAGAAGAGGAACGACGGCTCTTTTATGTTGCAGTCACGAGAGCGAAGGAAGACATTATAATCTACACGCAAAAATGCGAGCAAAGCGAATTTATTAATGAAATAGCAGACCACATAACCATCAATGAGTTGCCATATTAGAACTTGAACTTTTTTGAATGTATCTCATGTAATAGCCGCCCTTTTTCCTTTCCTTTTTGTCTTTGCTGCCTTTGGATCTGCCCAGCTTCTTACCTTGGGCTTTCAGCACCTTGAGCTTGTCATTGATGCGTTCTCGTATCAATTCCCTTTCAAACTCTGCCACAGCACCGATTACTTGCAGGAAGAAGCGGCCCTGAGGCGTTTCCGTGTCAAAGCCCTGGGTGACTGATACGAAGCGCACGTTGAGGTTTCTGAACTCCTGGATGAGCTGCAGAAGGTGCTGAAGGCTTCTGCCCAGCCGGTCAAGCCGCAGCACCATTAACACATCAAACTCCTTAGCTCTCAAGCGTTGCATCATTACGTCAAGCTGCGGTCTGCTATCTTTGCTGCCGCTGGCAAAGTCCTTTCCAAGCCACAAAGCAAGGCGCTTAAGCTGTAGGGCATACTTGGTTATCCTGTGCGCTCCTATGCGCTTTTTGGCCTTATTTTTGACTGTTTTACCAAGCTCGCAGTCCCTGAGGAAGTCCAGAATAAGCTCCTTGTTTCTGGCAGTTATGGGGGCACCCTCTACTGACTTCTTAGAACTCTCTGCTGTTTGTGCGCTATCGTGGATGTCTATCTTTCCAGGCGCATGTATAGTTACGGTTCTTGGCATTGTAGCAAACACCTCGGGCTCCTTTCAATAAATTCATTGCCCTAATGTTGCTACATTGATGTTTGAAAGCCTCTGCGGGGATTTGCACCCCGGACCTCGTCCTTTCTGGTTAACGGTTTAAACCGTTTTTGGATTGAACCCACACTCGCTGTTGGCGAGGTGGGCACAATCGCAGC
>JAHFTU010000106.1 GCA_023269295.1 Candidatus Woesearchaeota archaeon
ATTCTGGAGTATGCATCTTGTTTTTTTGAGCAAAGAGCAAAGTCAAGAGGTGTGCAAGAGAATGTTTTCAACCAAGAAAGCCCAGGGAATGTCATTAAACACAGTAATCATAGCAATAATTGTTCTTGTCGTTCTTGTTGTCCTCGTGATGATTTTCACAGGGTACTTCGGGAAGATATTTACGCCTGGCGTGAAGAGTTGCCAATCAATGGGTGGTGAATGTAAAAGCGCCTGTACACTAGAAACAAAAACAGCTGCCGGAAATGTTATTCCAGGCGACAAGGTGCTAGACTCGTACTCCGGAGACGCAACTGCAGAAAAAGCAGGCTGCACTGCTGGCACTAAGCAATGCTGCATGGGGCAGACCTTTTAATTTTCCTTATTTTCCAAAATGTCATCCAAAGCCCAGGGCCTATCGCTTAACACGATCATAATCGCAACCATCGTTCTTATTGTACTTTTGCTCCTTGTTGGCCTGACAACAGGGTTTTTTGGAAAATGGAAGCCGAAGTTCAAGGGCCTTACTGAAACAAGCTGCGCTGGGAAGGGCGGAACGCCAACAGACGTGAAATGTGTTGATCCTGAGCAAGACGCTGGCAGTTTATACGATGACGTAAAGGAAGGTCAAAAATGCTGCCTGAAGAAGTGTATAACTGAGCTTGGTGGCAAATGTGAAAGTACTTGCCTAACAGCCCGAATTGAAGCTGGCGACTGGGAATGTAAAAAGTTTGTTATGGGCAGCCCACTATGTTGTAAGAGTTAGATATCTCTATTCTTTGCTGATTTTAGTAGTTATCAACTTTAACTTAACGTATATTCTCCACCACAACAATCTTTTTAAAGGGTTTAAACTACCACAGAGTAGTGAAAATAGTGGTTACGGCGCTATCTGAATGCTGGTAGCCAAACAGAAGATTTGGGGAATTGGTAAAAATGCCAAAAGCAGTTTTTGATGAGGAAGTTGACCTTCTGGGCCAGTTTGAAAGCCAGGAAGAGGATGCGGAGATACTTGAAGAGCTTGCCGAGAAACGCAAGGAAAGGCAGAAGTCCTTTCTGGCTGTCGTCAACAAGAAGAAGCTCAGCAGGCACGAGCTTGATGAAGTTATGCTGTAATTATTCTGACAGTTATGCGGCGTTGCGCCAACATCTTTTTAAACCCTCCATTCTTTCTCTTTTCGTATGCAAACCTCGCAGTACGACCTTGAAATTGAGAAGGCAATTGCCAAGATTAAGGAAGAGAGCGCCAAGCTTGTGTGTATCCAGCTTCCTGACGGGCTGAAGCCTTACGCTGGTGAGATTCAGGAGCAGCTGGAAAAAAACACTAGTGCAAAGGTTGTGATTTGGGCTGGAAGCTGTTATGGCGCCTGTGATGCTGCCATTGAGGCGCAGCGCTTGGGTGTTGACCTTCTTATCCAGTGGGGCCACTCCGAGTGGAGGTGACCTTTTTACCGAAAAAGGTCAATCAAAAAACGTGATGAATGATGGTTTGGCTCGTGTTTGCTTTGCTCAGCAATGTTTTCTATTCCTTTGTTAACGTAATTGACCAGTTGTTGAGAAGGAACCACGTTAAGCATGATGTTTCCCTTACCATTTTGTGGATGGTTTCATTCTTTTTTATATGGCTGGCAATAGTGCCTTTCATTGATGTAACTGTTCCTGAAACGCCAAAGCTCTTGGCCGCGTTGGCTGCTGGCTTTATTGCGGTGCTGGTTGCTTTGCCGTATTATTACGCGCTTTCTGTTGAGGAAGTATCCAAGGTAATGCCTATCTGGCAATTTTCATCGCTGTTTGTCCTGGCTATGTCTGCTGCATTCCTGGGTGAAAAGCTCTTGGCAAAGCACTATTTCGGTTTTGCGGTCATGTTTGTGGGCGGGCTTTTGCTCGGGCTTGATAAGACCTTGAAAGGCTTCAGGCTGAACAAGGCTGTCCTCATCGTTTCTGCTGCCTCAATTGCGTGGGCGGTCCATCTGATTCTGGTTAAGTTTTTCTACGTAACAGAGTCTTTCTGGAACGGCTTTTTCTGGGTATACCTTGGCAGCTTCATTGGCGCTGCCTTTCTGCTTATGCTGCCGAAAAACTTGGGGCAGGTGAAAAAGCAGGTTGCGGCTCTCACCAAAAAGGCTGTTGCATTGCTGTTGGCAGCGACGGTTCTGACCTTTTTGGCAGAGCTAACCTTTTTGTTCGCGATTAAGAATGGCCCTGTAGCGCTGGTTTCCGTAGTCGGAGGAACTCAGATAATGTTCCTTTTCATCACGACAGTTATATTGTCAAAATATTTCCCGAATATCCTGAAAGAAAATATCGGCAGGAAAGCTTTATTAACAAAGTTAGGGGCAATTGCGCTGATGATAGTTGGACTGTATTTGGTAAGCTGACTTTGGTGGGTGAACTTGGTGTCTGCTTGGCTCTTTTTGGCGTTGCTTGCGCCGTTTTTGTTTTCAATCAGCAACATATTTGACAAGCTTCTGATGGACAGGCATCTTGGCACTTTTAACTACGCAATTCTTTCAGGCCTTGCCTTTTTTTGGGGCCTGGCCCTGCTTCCTTTTGTAGGCTTCCCGCATTCTGCAGCCGTCATAATTGCTGGTTTGGCTACAGGAGTCTTGTTCTTTCTCACAGGCTTCCCTTATTTCCATGCCTTATCAATTGAGGAAGTGTCTAGGGTTATTCCCCTTTGGGCTCTTGAGGCACCTATCACGCTTTTGTTGGCCCTGGTTTTCCTGAAAGAGCGACTTTCATTTAACGATTACGCCGGCTTTGTCTTGGTGGTTGCAGGCACTTTTTTGGTTTCTGTAAGAAGGCTCAGCGAGGCATTAAAGCCGAGCAGGGCTCTTTTGTTCATGCTTCTGGCGACCCTTTTGACATCCTTAGGAATAATCATAAGCAAGTGGCTTTACTCTCAAACACCATTCTGGTCAGTTCAGGCTTTATTCTGGCTCGGAGGCGGGCTTACAGCCCTGCTAGTGCTGGCTGTTTTCAGCAAAAGGAGAAAAGCCTTCTTTGAGGAATCCTTGCAGCTAAAAAAAGAAGTCTTAGTGAAGTTTGCAATCAGGGAGATTTTTCTCATAGCAGGCTTTCTGGTCTTCGGCTTGGCCATAATGACAGGCTTTGCAACGCTGAGTGTAGCTCTTGTCCAGCTCAGTGCGCTTTACGTTTTCATCATAGCAGCCTTGCTGAGCAGGTTTTTGCCGCACATTTTGGAAGAAAAGATTGATAAGAAAACTTTATTAACAAAGGCGGTTGCTATAGCGATGATTATAGCTGGTGTTTTTGCGATAAACTTGTGAACAGCAATGAAGCCAAAAATCGTAATCGGTGCCGACCACGGCGGGTACAAGCTGAAGGAGGAGCTGAAGCCCTTCCTAGAGCAGCTTGGCTACAGAGTTGAGGACGTTGGCACAAACTCTGAGGAAAGCGTTGACTACCCTGACTATGCCATAAAAGTTTCTGAAGCTGTTGGGAAAGCAGAGAAAGCTGTTTCGGGGTTTCCGCCTGTGATGGGCATCCTGCTTTGCCGCTCAGCAGCAGGCATGATGATTGCTGCCAACAAAGTTAAGGGAGTCAGGGCAGTTGCAGCTTTTGATGAGACATCTGCAAATCATTCAAGGGAGCACAACGCAGCCAATGTGCTTGGCCTTTCTGGAGACTGGATGACCACAGAGCAGGCCAAAAAAATAGTCAAGGCGTGGCTTGAAACCCCATTCACTGGCGAAGAGCGCCATGCAAGGCGCATCCAAAAGATAGCCGCGTTTGAAAAAAAGGTGTTCAGGTAGCAAATGCTATTTTTACAATTCGCAGCGGCAGTGGTAATTTC
>JAHFTU010000107.1 GCA_023269295.1 Candidatus Woesearchaeota archaeon
TTGACGAGGCAAACCCAATCCTTGATACTGAGCTGCTGGTTCCCGGAGCCCGTGCGAGAGTCGCTGTAGTCGGTGAGCCGCTTAACCCTGTTGGCTTGGCTTACTCTTTCAGGAGGCACAGGGACAAGCCGTGGACTTTCCCGCTCTTCATCAAGAGCAAGATGATGACTCCGCTTTCAGCAGGCCTGCTAAGCTTCCTTATTGACGGCTCAAGGACCATGCTCGTTGCAGGAACAAGGTCTGCTGGAAAGACATCGTTACTGGGCGCAGTGATGGTTGAGATAATGAGAAAATATAGAGCCATCGTCGTGGAGGACACTTTAGAACTCCCCGTTGCAGCGCTGAAGCAGCTTAATTACAATATCCAGTCGCTGAAAGTTGCCTCGGCCCTGACTAAAGGCACGACCGAAGTCAGCGCTGATGAAGGCATAAGGGCAACACTGAGGATGGGCGACTCCTGCCTGATAATTGGCGAAGTCCGTTCAGTTGAGGCCCAAGCATTGTACGAGGCAATGAGGGTGGGCGCGCTGGCTAACGTTGTTGCCGGCACAATCCACGGCGACAGCCCTTACGGTGTGTTCGACAGGGTAGTCAACGACCTTAAGGTTCCGAGGACATCATTCAAGGCAACTGATGTTATCGTAGTTGCGAATCCGATAAAGAGCCCGGACGGCTTGCACAGGTGGAGGAGGATGACCCAGATTACTGAAGTTGGAAAGTACTGGGAGAATGACCCGCTGCTGGAAAAGGGGTTCAAGGACCTGATGAAGTACGAATCAAAATCCGACCAGCTTGAGCCGACAGTTGACCTTCTCAACGGCGAGAGCGATATCCTAAAGGCAGTTGCTTCCAACGTGAAGGAGTGGGCTGGCAGCTGGGATGCTGTTTGGGATAACATCATGCTTCGCAGCCAGATGAAAGAAGCAATTGTCAAGGCCGCTGAGAAAACTGGCCAGGATGAGCTTCTTGAGGCTGGCTTTGTCGTGCAGTCAAACGACGAGTTCCACAAGCTGGCAGAGAGCATCAAGGACGAGACTGGCGCTTACGATAACAAGCGGATATTCTTTGAGTGGAGCGAGTGGCTGAAAAAGGCAATCAAGAGAAAAGAGATTGAAGTTGTTTGATACTACTGCCATTGAACGGCTGCTGAATAAGAATCAGCAGTTCAGTTAAATTCTTAAGTTTAAGGTTAAATTTTATTCATTATGGGCTTATTTACCACAAAACCAATCGAGGAACGAGAACCTCACGAGTTTAGGGATTTACTGAAAAATAAAGAGATTGAAGTGTCCCCTCATGCTTTTGATCACATAAATTCAGAACAAAGAAAGGTTTTTAAAGAAGAAGAGCTTATTTTGCTAGCGCAAAGGGAAACTCCAAGAAAAGCGTATCTACAGGCAAACGGGAGATATTCGGCTTATTATAGAAAGGAAGAAGGATATAGAAAATTAATCTTTGACATTAAAACTCAGAAAACAATAATAGTTACGTTTATTGACGTGCCAGAATTGCCAAAAATTAGTTTAGAAAAATGACAGCCGTTGAAAGACATTTGGAAGGGAAAGGAGAATTCTTATATGATTACAACTATGATGTTTTGACATTCAAAATGAAAAATAGAAATTATAAAAATTCTTTTGAATTTCAAAATTTTGTCGCTGACATAGATGATAAAAGTTTTATTACTGGAATAAGGATTTTTGATGCTTCTAATATATTCGGAGTTAATAAATTTGTGCTGAAAAATATTGCGGGAGGACAATTTAAAAGCAGAATAGAGAATAATGTGGTTACAATCGTTTTTAAATTTGTTAGCAAAGTTAGAAATCAACTATTCCCTCTTTTCAGTAAACAAGAAAACTTCACTCAGCAAATAACCCAGCTTGCGCCAGTAAAAATGGCAGACTCTTTAGTTGAGGCTCCAATTGTGGCCTAACAATTAGATACTTTTTCTTCAAAATTTATTAATTCGCACAAACCTGATGCGTATCGAGGCATTTAATTTTAAAACCTGTTTAACGCCACAAAAGCTGAAACTGGCGAACACGGCGAATAAAGTATTTAAATCACTGAAGCAAGTTTTATGGGATTTATGTCAAAAAAGAGGTATTTTGGCTGAATGAAACACGTTGACACAGCAGAGGAATTGCTGGCAAAAAAGTACTCCAGTGTACTTGAGGAGAAGATACAGGGCAAGCCTGGGAAGAGGAAGCCGGCTGCGAAGGAGCCAGAAACATCAAGGCAGGGGCTGCCGACCCGCTCACTGAACTACCTTGATTTCAAGAGGGAAAACCTTCCAAGGAGCCTGAGCCTGTACGAGAAGCTTTGCAACTTTTCCGAGAGCCTGCTGAAGATAAGGGTGGGCAAGAAGCAGGCCGAGAGCCTGCAGCAGTACATCACGCTGTGCCACCTTGAGTCAACACCTGGCGGTGCGGTAAGCCTAGCAATCATTACAGCTTTGGCTGTGCTCCTGCTGGGCGGCTTGACAGGCTTTCTCCTCGTAAAGTCAATGATTGCTACTCTGTACGCTGTGGGAATGGGTCTCTTCATCTTTGCCACGCTCCTCAAGGCTCCTGAATTCCTTGCAAACAACTTCAGGCTTTCGGCTTCCAACCAGATGGTGCAGTGCATTTTCTACGTTGCCACTTTCATGAGGCACACCTCCAACCTTGAGCTTGCAGTCAGGTTCTCGGCTGACCGGCTGACTCCGCCTCTGGCTATCGACCTCAAGAAAATCCTATGGGATGTTGAAACAGGAAAGTATGACACGATTAAGGAATCGCTTGACAGCTATCTTGAAACGTGGAGGAAATGGAACCTTGAGTTCATTGAGGCATTTCATTTGATTGAGGGCTCGCTGTACGAGCCGTCAGAGGACCGAAGGCTGAACATGATTGACAAAAGCCTTGACGTGATGCTGCAGGAAACTTACGACAAGATGCTGCGGTACAGCCACGACCTCAAGTCGCCTGTTACAATGCTTTACATGCTGGGCATTGTCCTTCCGGTGCTTGGGCTTGTTATCCTGCCGATGGCTGCGAGCTTCCTGACTTCAGACACGCCTTCAACTAAGATTGCGCTGAACATTGCCATTCTCTACAATATCATCCTGCCTTTTGTGCTTTATTACATGACAAAGCTTGTGCTTTCAAAAAGGCCGACTGGCTACGGCGAGCAGGACATATCAGAATCAAACCCGCAGCTTCAGCCGCTGAAGAATATCATATTGAGGGCTGGCAACAGCTTCATCCAGATAAACCCGCTGTGGCTCACAATCATCATCACGGTTTTTTCTGTGTTTGCCGGGCTAGTGCCAATCCTTCTTGGCGCAATAATTCCCCATGCCGCTTTGCTGCAGGAAGCCCCTTTTGACAACTCCCTCGGCTTCAAGTTCCTCGAGTACAAGCAGACACCGACCGGGCTTGCAGGGCCTTACGGCATTGGCGCTACTGTGCTTAGCTTTTTCATACCCCTCGGCATAGGCGTTGGCATCGGGCTGTACTACCGCATACGCTCTAAGAACGTGCTGAAGCTGCGGGACGAGGCAAAGGCTTTGGAAGAGGAATTCTCAGCTGCGCTGTTCCAGCTTGGCAACAGGATTGGCGACGGCCTGCCGCTTGAGCTTGCCATTGGAAAAGTGGCAGAGGTCATGCCCGGGACCAAGTCAGGCGAGTTTTTCGCGCTTGTGAGCCAGAAAGTTGTGAGTGATGGCATGTCTGTTGAGCGCGCGATATTTGACCCCAAAAGGGGCGCCCTGTTCTCTTTCCCCTCGCCATTG
>JAHFTU010000048.1:0-7450 GCA_023269295.1 Candidatus Woesearchaeota archaeon
AAGCTGAGCCGTAGCCGCCTCCCACCATCACGATTTTTTTGCCTTCAAGGCGATAGGTTGTGCCGTAAGGCCCCCGCACGCCGACCTTCTCCCCTGGCTTCATTTCGCACAACTTATTGGAAAAAGGCCCTACAGCTGCAACTGTTATCCCAATCTGGCCCTTGTCGCTGTAGCTGATTGCGAATGGCTTCTCATCAAGCCTGGGTATCCAGACCATTACAAACTGCCCTGGCTTTGCCTGCAGTGTTGACTTGAGGAATACTGTCTTTATGCCTTCTGCCTCATCAACTGATTTTGTTATTTCAACAACCTCTGGCCTTTCGAGCGGTTTTTCCATCACTCTTCTTCCCTCATTTCTACAACTGTTTGTGATAATGTCTTACCTGATTTTTTGGCGGCTTTATCCATTATTTTTCTTATTTTCTCTATTGAAGGTGCAGTGCTTGTGTCATATTTCAGTGCAAGCTGCCTTAGGGCTTCTACAACTTCCGGATGTGGCTTCCTATGCCCTGTTTTACTTTTCATGAGCCACCCCCACCATATCTTTTATCCTGCTGTAGCCGTTCTCTTTCATGAACAGCTTCACTTCATCGCTTACTTTCCTGAACACGTCAATGCCTCTGTAATAAATTGCTGTTCCTATCTCAACAGCCACTGCGCCTGCCATTATCATCTCAACAGCGTCCTCTCCGGTAGTTACTCCCCCTATTCCTATAATAGGGATTTTCACAGCCTCATAAATATCATAAACGCAGTTTACAGCGATTGGCTTTATCGCATGCCCGCTTACCCCGCCTTGCTTGTTATGGAGTATGGGCTTGCCGGTCTTCACATCAATTGCCATCCCGGGCATTGTATTGACAGCTGATATGGCGTCTGCCCCCGCTTCCTCAACAGCTTTTGCTATTCTCCTAATGCTTGGCACGTTTGGGGCAAGCTTTGCTATTATGGGCACTTTTGTTTTGCTTTTGACAATGCTGACAACTTCGGCAGCTGCCTTTTCAGAGAGCGCAAACGCCTCGCCAAGGTCGCTCGCGGTGTTTGGGCATGATAGGTTGACTTCAATCATCTGCGGTTTCAGCGCTGCCATCTTCTCGGCAACTGCGCCAAATTCTTCTTTTGTGCCCCCAAATATGCTCGGGATGATTGGCACCCCGGCGTTCTTCATCGCAAACTCTATCTCACCTAGGCTGTTGTCTATTCCTGTATTCGGAAGCCCGACAGCGTTCAGGAACCCTCCTTTGAACTCAGTTAGTATGGGATTATTGTGCCCTTCTCTCTCCCTTGGCCCGATTGACTTCGGGATGACTGCGCCAGCGCCGTTCTTTGCAGCATAGCAGCATGCTGCTCCTGAAATTCCCACTATGCCTGAGGCTAATATCGTCGGGTTGCTCAGCTTCACGTTCAGTATCTTTGTGCTTATGTCAGCGTTTGGCATTTTTGTATCAGGCATTTACCCAGCTTTTTAATCTTTGCCGTTATAGCACTTCCATTGTGTTATTGACAACTTTGAACAAAAATGAAAAATGCCGTGTTATTCAAAGTTCTCTATTGTTCAAGCAGATCATAAAGCAAAGATTTTTATATAAGTCCATATATCTAATTGTATAAATGTATGCTTTTATGGAGGTGGAAGGATGCTGGAATCGCAAATAATACATTACCCGAATTTAAAAACCGTCCTTATGGTGGAAGGGTTGCTGAAAAAGTCTAGTGTGCTTTTAACGAGGGAGCAAATTAAAAACCGTCTGAATAAAAAGGTCATGCACCAGACGCTTAATGTTATCCTGAAGTATCTTGAAGACAGCGGGAAAATTCTGGACGGCAGGAAAGGAGTCCTTTGGATATATAATCCAAGCCACAAATTGGAAAAAGCAATCAAGGAAGGTGTTGAGGTATGATGTTCAAGGGGAAACCTGTCAGGCTTCTACTCACAGGCGATGCAAAAGAGGAGTTTGAAGAGCTCAATAAGGAAGTAGGTGAGGAAATTTCTAGAGGCGTGACAGAAAGTGATTACCAGAAGTTATTGAGCTCAATAAAGCAAAAGATTGAATTTTTGAAAGCCAACCCTGAATACGGCGTTCATATTCAAAAAGACAGAATCCCGAAAGAGTACATTTTGAAGTATGACGTTAATAACTTATGGAAAGTCAATCTTTCCGGAGCATGGAGAATGATTTACACGATTCGAGGAAGTGAAATTGAAATTATTGCCTTGGTTCTTGACATACTTGACCACGGCGCATACGATAAAAAATTTGGTTACAGGAAGAGGTAGGAGTTCTGCATCAACTGTACTCATCCCAGGCCTTTACCTCCAGCTCGTCAGTTTTAACTGCAGTTATGGCTTCTGCGAACAGCCTTGCCAGTTGCAGGTTTGTGATGAGTGGTATTCCGTAGTCTGCCGCAGTCCTTCTGATAACATACTCGTCGTCAAGCTCTTTCTTTGTGAAAGCAGCAGGTATGTTGATTACCAGGTGCAGCCTTTCACCCTCGTTTTTTGATAAACCTTTTTCGTAAAAAGGTTTGCTTCCAGTGAGGTATTCCAGTATGTTCGGGCTTTTCTCCTCTGATACTTTGTGCAACATTGTTGCCGGTATGTCATTTTTCTTCAGGAACAGCTCGGTGTGCTCTGTTGCGAACAGGTTGAAGCCCAGCGCGCTTAGCTTTTTGGCGTAGGGCGTGAACTTGACTTTTGCCTCATCTCCGCCTATGCTCAGCAGTATGTTTTTCTCTGGCAGTTTGAAGCCTGCTGCCATTATCGCCTTGAGGAAAGCGTCGTAAGTTGTCGCGCCAAGGCACGCCACTTCCCCTGTTGAGGCCATCTCAACTGTTGTGAGCGGGTCTGCGCCCTTGAGCCGTGTGAATGAGAACTGCGGCGACTTCACGCCAACATAGCTTATTCCATCTGCCGCGTCAATTTTCAGACCGCCAACGTTTAGCCCAAGTATTGCCTTTGTTGCTATCTCGGCAAAGTTCTTCCTTGATACTTTTGACACGAATGGGAAGCTCCTTGACGCCCTGAGGTTGCACTCTATCACCTTGACGTCGTTTTCCTTTGCCAGGAATTGTATGTTGAAAGGCCCAGTTATTTTCAGGGCAGCGGCGATTTTCGCGGCAATTTCAGAAATGCGCCTTGTTGTCTCAACGTAAAGCTTCTTTGGCGGGAAGACCATAGTTGCATCGCCTGAGTGTACCCCTGCGTTTTCAACGTGTTCGGTTATTGCCTCAATCAGTATCTTGCCGTTGCTTGCGACAGCGTCTATTTCAACCTCTTTTGAGTTTGTTATGAACTTGCTTATGACAACAGGGTACTCCTGGCTGACCTTTGATGCCTTTTCCAGGTACTGCTCAAGGTCTGCATCTGCAAACGCTATGCTCATAGCAGCGCCGCTCAGCACGTAGGATGGCCTTACAAGCACAGGATAGCCGGCTGCAGCTGCGAATTTCTTCGCTTCCCAAACGCTTGTCAGCTCTTCCCATTCTGGCTGGTCTACATCAAGCTTGTCCAGCAGTTGTGAGAACTTCTGCCTGTCCTCTGCCTGGTCTATGCTCGCGGTTGTTGTTCCAAGTACTTTCACCCCGAGCTCTGTTAGCTTTGTGGCGATGTTGTTTGGTATCTGCCCTCCCATTGCCAGTATGACCCCTTCTGGTTTTTCCTTTTCATAAATGTCAGCAACAGTTTCAGAGCTTATTTCGTCAAAATACAGCTTGTCGCACACATCATAGTCAGTGCTGACGGTTTCCGGGTTGTAATTAACCATCACAGCCTCGTAGCCCAGCTGCCGAAGCGTGAAAACAGCGTTGACGCAGCACCAGTCAAACTCCACAGAGCTCCCTATCCTGTAAACTCCTGAGCCTAGAACAATTATCTTTTTGCTGCTGCTGGTGAATTTAATGTCGTCTTCGCTGCCATTGTAAGTCAGGTAAAGATAGTTGGTTTTTGCCGGATATTCTGCAGCCAGCGTGTCAATCTGCTTGACAAATGGGATTATTCCATGTTTCTTTCGCAGCTGCCTTACTTCGTTGGCAGTTGTTTTGGTTATTATTGCAATCTGCTTGTCGCTATAGCCCAGTTGCTTTGCCTTTTTTAGTAGTTGCGGTTCCAGTTCTTTATTTTCCGCAGCTGCAGCAATGAGCTCTTTTTCAGTTTGTATAATGTTCAGAATTTTGTAGAGGAACCACTTGTCAATTCCTGTCCTTTTGTGAATGTCCTCAGTTGTGTATCCTTTTTTCATTGCGGCCACAACAGCGAAAAGCCGTTCATCAGTTGGATTTGTCAGTTCTTCCTCAATGTCGTAGCTAAAGTCATTGCAGACAAGCCCTTCTGCTCCTATATCAAGCATCCTCACTGCCTTCTGTATTGCTTCCTCAAAGGTCCGGCCTATGGCCATTACCTCCCCAACAGACTTCATGGAGCTGCCTATTCTTCTGCTCACGTTGCGGAATTTCTTCAAATCCCAACGGGGTATCTTGACAACGATGTAGTCAAGCGCAGGCTCAAAACAAGCAATGGTTGTTTGTGTTATAGAGTTCTTTATTTCGATGAGCGAGTAACCAAGAGCAAGTTTCGCTGCCACGAACGCCAGCGGATAACCTGTTGCCTTTGAAGCCAGTGCCGAGCTCCTCGATAACCTTGCATTAACCTCAATGATTCTGTACTCGTCAGAGTTCTGGTCAAGGGCAAACTGTATATTACATTCCCCAACAATGCCAAGGTGCCTTATCAGCTTTATCGCTATCTCCCTTAATCTGTGGTACTCATGGTTAGTCAGAGTCTGAGATGGTGCAACAACTATGCTTTCGCCGGTGTGTATGCCCATCGGGTCAAAGTTTTCCATGTTGCAGACAGTTATGCAGTTGTCAAACTTGTCGCGGACAACCTCGTACTCTATCTCTTTCCAGTGCTCAAGGTATTCCTCTACGAGGATTTGCGGCGCATTTGCGAGTGCCTGCCTTGCCATTTCACCAAGTTCATCGCTGCTCCTGCATACTCCGC
This sequence comes from Candidatus Woesearchaeota archaeon, assembly GCA_023269295.1. GTDB lineage: Archaea > Nanobdellota > Nanobdellia > Woesearchaeales > UBA10216 > UBA10216. Next base: position 5,000 of record JAHFTU010000048.1, read on the forward strand.
TTCCCAGCCCACCAAGTGCGTAAGCAGCCCTTATCATTACAGGGTACTTTATTTTGTCAGCAGCAATGAGTGCGTCATTCGCTGTTGTTACGGCAAAGCTTTTTGGCGTCTTCAGGCCTGCCGCTTCCACAGCCTTCGCGAACAATTCCCTGTCCTCTGTCGCTTTTATCGCTTCTATTGGCGTGCCAAGCACTTTGACATTATATTTTTCAAGAACCCCTTTGTCGTGCAAAGCAACGCCGCAGTTTAACGCGGTTTGGCCGCCGAAGCCGAGCAGGATGCCGTCCGGTTTTTCCTTGGCAATTACTTTCTCGACAAAGTAAGCGTTGACAGGGAGGAAATAAACCCTGTCTACCATCTTTTGGTCTGTCTGGATTGTTGCGATGTTTGGATTGACGAGCACAGTCTCTATTCCCTCTTCCCTTAGGGATTTCAAGCACTGGCTGCCTGAAAAGTCAAATTCACCTGCTTGGCCAATTGAAATCGCTCCTGAGCCCAAAACCAAAACTTTCTTCGGCTTGTTCATTTTCTCCCCAGCACCTTCAACAGCAAATCCGGCCTGTTGCTTCCAATCATGTCAACGCCCAGCTTTGCAAGCCTCTGGATATCCTTTTCTGTGTCGCAGTTCCAGACTGTTATTCCAATCCCGGCTTTTCTGAGTTCTCTTACAATCCTTTCATCTGTGAAACTCTGGTTTGCTGACAGGTAGTCTGCCTTTGCAGCTTTCACAACTTCGGCCGCATTGACTGGGTTTCCAACAATCAGGGCGCCTGTTTTTATCCCAAGTTTTCTCGCTGCTGCAATATCTTTGATTTTTTTTATGAATTCATGGTAGAATGAGATCACAATCACATCCGCAGCTACGCCGTTTTTCTCAATTGCAGCAACTGTATCCTCCTCAAGCCCAGGAGCTTTGAGCTCTATCTGCAGCTTGGCCTTGCCCTTGCAGGCATCAATGGTTTCCTGCAGCGTAGGTATCCTTTCGCCTTTTCCAGCGTCAAGCTTTTTCAGCTCCTGTAGTGTCAAATCCCTGACAAATCCTTTACCATTCGTTGTTCTGTCAACTGTCTCATCATGAATGACAACGAGCTCCCAGCTTTTGCAGCGGTGGATGTCAAATTCAACGTAGTCAACTCCAATCTCTATCGCCTTCCTAAAGCCGCGCAAAGTATTTTCCGGCTCCAGGGCTGCTGCCCCCCTGTGCCCAATTGTTTGTATCATTTTATCACCTTCATAAAATCATCAAACAGGAAGCCTATATCCAAAGGTCCAGGGGAGGCCTCAGGATGCGCTTGACAGCTCATGAATGGCTTGTTCTTGTGCCGTAGTCCCTCATTCGTTCCATCGTTGGCATTGACAAACAGCTCTTCCCACCCTTCAGGCATTGTTTTCATGTTGACTGCAAAGCCATGGTTCTGCGTGGTTATGTAGCATCGTTTTGTCTCAGTGTTTATGCAGGGCTGGTTCTGGCTCCTGTGGCCGTATTTCAGCTTGTAGGTATCGCCTCCGGCAGCTAATGCTAGTATTTGGTTTCCAAGGCAGATGCCAAAGGTTGGAATTTCTTTTTTCATTGCTGCAGCCACATTTTTGATTGTGGTTGTGCACATTTTTGGGTCGCCAGGCCCGTTGCTTACAACGATTCCGTCAAAGTCAAGCTTCTTGTCAGCGAGGAAGTCATAATCCCACGGCACCCTAATCACGCAGCAGCCGCGGCTAATGAGGCTTCTTATGATGTTCAGCTTGACGCCGCAGTCAATCAGCACTATTCTTGGTTTGCCGCTTTGATTATAGGTGATTTTCCGGTTTGTGCAGACTTCTGCAGAAAGATTCCTCAAATTTGGGTCATTAAATTCAACATCGCTGTCGCCAATCACTATCTTTCCCAGCATTACTCCTTTTTCCCGGAGCTTTTTAGTAAGCTGCCTCGTGTCTATGCCAAAAATTGCTGGCTTGCCTTCCTCTTTCAGCCACTCTGCAAGGCTTTTGGCAGCTGTATAGTGGCTGTAGTCAAAGGAATAGTCTGCAACAACCAGCCCTTCTGCCTGTATCTTTTCAGACTCAAAGTTTAGCGGGATGCCATGTTCATCTTTGCCGCTTTTGGGAATTCCGTAGTTGCCAATTAGCGGATAAGTCAGGACCAGTATTTGCCCTTTATAGCTCGGGTCAGTCAGGGACTCAGGATAGCCAACCATTCCTGTGTTGAAAACAACCTCTCCCGGGACGCTCCTGTCAGCGCCAAAGGACTTTCCGTGGAAAATTGTGCCGTCTTGAAGAACTAGTTTTGCTTTTAACGATCCCACATTATTTGCGACCATTAAAAAAAACTCGGAGCTGGACTATCTTTATAAAGTTTGTTGTTTGGCTAAGGCATGCGTTAGATGCAGTTAAAATAAAGAAAAAGGCAGTGCTGGTTTACTGCCTAAAGGTGCCAACCCCTCATCCGGGTTCAAA
>JAHFTU010000048.1:7550-8840 GCA_023269295.1 Candidatus Woesearchaeota archaeon
GCGCCCATAATTATCTCAGCGGTACCAGTGCAAACACCGCTTTCTGCACCAGCCAAATTGTTATTATCAGGGCAGCAGTTGCATTTGCAAGCAGTCCAAAGGCAACCAGGATTATGTAAAGGCCGCACAGCAGGTCTATCTTGCTTGCAAAGTCGCTTCTGGCAAAAAGCACGCCCTTCATGCTTAGGTACAGCCCATGCACGAGCACAACGATAAACGGGAATATGCCAAAGTGGACGTGCAGCATAAGAACTGTCGCTGTAACCATGTCAAGGATTGGCAGCAGATAAAATATCATCCATCGTTGGGTTCTGGGCGCTTATTTAAAGATTTCCGCCGAGCACCATTGCCAGCAGCGCCATCCTGACAGGAACGCCGTTGTGGGCCTGCTCAAAGTAGATGCTTTGCTTTGCCTTGTCAAGCTGCGGGTTTATCTCATCCACCCTTGGCAGCGGGTGCAGTATCTTGAGCTCTGGCTTTGTGTGCTTGAGGAATGACGGGTCGAGCTGGTAGATTCCCTTGACGTGGTGGTACTCGTCAGGGTTGAGGAACCTTTCCTTCTGTATTCTCGTTACGTAGAGTACGTCAAGCTTTTTGCTGACCTTAAGGAGGTCTTCCTCCTCGTAGTAAGTGATTTTTTTCTTGTCGAGCTCCTTTAAGTCTTCTTCCGGCATCTTCAGGGATTTGTGTGAGATGAAGTAAAAGGTCGGGTTAAAGTGCGCCAGCGCAAATGAGAGCGAGTGGACTGTCCTTCCGTACTTCAGGTCTCCAAGAAATCCCACGGTAAGGTTGTCAAGCTTTCCAAGGCTTTTCCTGATTGTGTACAGGTCGCCAAACGTCTGTGTTGGGTGCTCATGTGCGCCATCACCGGCATTGATGACTGGGTTTTTTGCAATGTCAGCTGCCCTTTTTGCGCTTCCAACCTCAGGGTGCCTCATTACAATAACATCACAGTAGCCGTCAATTATCCGCATGGTGTCTTCAAATGTCTCGCCTTTCGCTATGGAAGTCATTGAGGGCTCGGCAAACCCAATCACGCTGCCTCCAAGCCTGTGCGTGGCTGACTCAAAGCTCAGCCTGGTTCTTGTGGAGGGCTCAAAGAACAAGGACGCCATTATTTTTCCGTTCAGCAGCGTAGAATATTTGCTCTTGTTTTTTTCAATGTCTGCTGCCTTGTCAAGCACTTCTATTAGCTCTGCCTTAGAAAAGTCCTTTATTGAGACAACATCCCTTCCCAACCAACCCATATCAAAAACATTGAGACATCTAAGCGCATTTATAAACTTATTG
>JAHFTU010000049.1 GCA_023269295.1 Candidatus Woesearchaeota archaeon
AGGACAAGCGAATCATTTCCAACACCGAATTCAAAACCGAAAGTTCAACGGCACGATACGGATATAAATAGTTTGCTGTTGCATTTGAGGCTATTCACGTTTCCCCAACAACCATTTCCACAATGGAACGTATTTTATGTCCGAGGTTTCCATTTTGAATGCACACTTTTTATTGAAATTATGCATTCAGAATGCACAAAACATATATGTTTCTGTTTTTGCTCTGCCCGTCGATAACTTAAACATCCCTACAAAGCCCGCAGGCTTGTATTGAGGCTATGGCACGCAGTCTGTTCTGCGGCCGGTTTCCTCAAGCCAGTTAAGCCCGAAGTCATAGGAGATGCTTTTCAGCTGCGGCGGGCTTGAAGGAGGGTCAGAAACGTAAAAGCCCTTGCCGTTGGCTACTGAAACTGCAGCGTAGACATCTTTGTAAGATATTGTCTCTACCCACTTACCTTCATGTTCCTTAATACACCCCATATTAAAACCAAAATCAAAAAGGTATTCATCACAGTAATTGCACGTTCCAACTATGTGAGGACAGCTGGTTGAGGGCGTAGAGTAGTCAGCAAGCTTCCACTTTAAAGCAGGATTCTCAGCGTTAAAGTTGTCAAGGTTTGTGCGAATTTCAGCATCTCCCTTCATTAATAGCTGCGGGGCTTTACTCGCCATATACGCGCCATCTTTTATGAAGTTCACATCAATTCCAATCCTGAAAGAAGGCTTTACCTTGTACCGCAGCACAAGATTATATGGAGCTTTTGCTATGACTCCCTGAAGTAGAATCGGGTCTGTCGCAGTTCCAACCAATTCAAGCTTATCACCTATGCTCTCAACTTTAGGGTTAATTGACCCAGTGGGAATTTTGGCAGGGAAATCTGTCAAACTGCTTCTTTTATCATTAAACTCCTGAAGAAGTTGCATATACTCTGGCTTGAATGAGTCAACAAAATAGTTCTTTTCTTCATCTTCTATCGGATAGCATTCTTTTGTAACAGGCTTACATTCGCTGTCCATGTCCTGCCTAGCCCATAAGGTATACTTTTGGCTGTTGTCCTTGAGACAATCAGGATTCTTTTTTAGGCCGTTTTTGGAAATTTTCAGAAGTGCTGGTCGCATGGATATTTTTACAGATTCGTCTACAAAATGCAGATATTTTTCACCGATTTGATAAATATCAAATAGCTCAAGCTGCCTGTCACCAAGCGTCTTTTCGAAGCTATTGGCTTTAATTGAGATGAGCATTAGCAGCCCTAAAAGTGTGATTATTGCGCCAAAGATTACAAAAGGCACCAAAAATGACCCTTTTTTATCCGAATTTTTAATTGCAGGCATCATTCTGTCAGCTCACCAGCAATGCTTCGCTGCACATTCAGTGCTACTGTGGCCATCCTTGGGCTCTTTGACTTGTCTGTAAGCGGAATCACGACGATAACCTCGTCAAAGTTAAGGCCGCCAGGAAGGAGTGGAAGGGTTTCCAAATCCGAATCTAAATCAGAATCAAACCTCCTAGCAATACCGTACTTAACATGCACCTCCGGATATGTCCAGAAATGCCTATTGCTAAAGTCAAGCTCCGTAATGTGCGGGGGATAACGGTCCTTTACAAAAATACCGGTTGTCACCATGGCAAACATGTCGTTCTTAAGCTTGCTGTCAGCGGCAAAGAACTCAAGCCTATCGATAAATTCCGAATATGTTAGCCCTTTGTAAAGCCACGCATTATTTTCCAAGGCTTTCTTAGCTCCGTTATAATCTGAAATGCGATAGTAAATTGAAATACTTCCTATCTTAAGGCTCTTCTTGCTTCCTATAACTATCGGTAAGTCATCAGGCAGATGAGTTCTAAGCATCTCGAGCAGCTCCTGCTCGCTGTTAAGCTTATCAAATTGGGACAAATCGCTTGTCAGCTTTTGTTCCGGCCTAAGCGAGCAGCGAGGAGTGCTAAGTATTATCAAGAACATAAACATTATCAGAATATAAACTATGAATGAAAAGAAGTCCTCAATATCAAATATTCCTCTTTTACTGCCCAAAAACCCGCTATGCATTTCTGCTCACAACCTCAATCTTTACTTCTTCTGTACGTACAGTGCCAGATTGCGCAACAGGCATCTTTTTTAGAGCACTGACCTTATTGATTCCGCCAACTCCTTTGGTGAGCCCAGCAAGATAAAGGAAGTTCCAGTCCTTGAACAACTCTGAGTTGTAATAAAACTCCTTTGAACCTCCTGGCAATGGCGCTGTAGCTTTCGCTGCCAAAAATGGGCCAAGTTTAGCTTCATTATAGCCAAAGTTAGCATCAATTTTGGCTGTGTTGCCTGAGCTAACAACACCAGAATAAACCCTGCCTGTTTCTGAGTCCTCCAACGCCAATCCCTTCTCGGAATAATAAAGGAGGTTCATCAGGCTATAAGACTCAATAAGTCTTGTATCAATATGTCTCACTAAGAAGACATTTGCCACCAAAACAAGGCTCAGAAGAACAAAGATTAACATTAGCGTCCTGACTATTGACATTATCGCCTCATAACCAATTTGGCCCTTCTTGTTATGTTTTACACGTATCAGAAACGTCACCCTTTCGTTTAGCAACAACTTTTACCTGTTTTCCCACCTTACTAATCTCAAAGGCAACAACAGGCTTTTCCTTGTTGTATTTTTCATTAAGCAGCGCAATTGGGAGCTTCTTGTCTTCAACATACCGATAACTCGCTTTCCCTTTGCTATCTTCCACAAAAATCTGGGAATCCTGCAACAAATAATTAAAGTTAAACTTCAGGTCACCAACCTCATAGTAGCAATAAGTGAGCTCACCAGGGCTCGCATACGAAGTTGTTATCAGCATAGCCACATCCCTGGCAATGTAGTTTTTTTCAAGAAAAGTATCGTCCCTGGCATTTCCCCAAAACTTTATCATAATAATTATCAAACCAGCTGCCAAAACCAGATCAAACGTTCTCAGCAAGATAACCATACTTGCTCCCTTCTTTCCAAACTTTCTCCCAGCCCGCAGCCTTCTTAAGCCCATGTAGTCACCAGAACTTGTAGTTTATTCATCTTAAGCGATAATAACTGCCCGCCACTTTTTTCAGACTCACGAAACATCAGGGAAGGTTATCTCTACCCTGTTGCCGTTACGTTTAAGGAAAATAACCCTGCCCTGCTTCCAACTGTCACCGAAAATCGCAAGGTAATTCCCACCGCTTGGTACATCCTTAGGGTCAAGCTTAGCTCCCTTGTTCAGCTTTCCCTTAGGGTCTGTACCTGCCTTGACTACGAGATATTTTATCTCCTTGAAAGGCACTGTAGTAGCTTTGCCATTTTGGAGCCTGGTGTTGCAGCTCGCTGATTCGCTGCAGTCTTTCTTGTTGCAGATGCAGACGCATAATCTTCCAGCAATGGGCGTGTCATGACAAGGCTTGGGCTTTTCAACATGCTCGCCTTTATTATAAAGCACCTCATCTGGTTCAGCATTAAACCCGAACAGGTAGTAATTTTCACTAATGTAGAATGCGTGCCCTATGCCATCAGGCAGCCTACCGCTATCAAGTTCCTTAAGCTTGGTAATGAGCTGGTAAAAGCTCTCCTGAGGCCCTGCGGCTTCGGCTGTTTTTTTTGTGAGGGAATAGAAAGCCACTATAATGCCAACAAAAATGAGAACCTGGAACGCGCTTGCAATAAGCTGTCCAATGTTTATCTCTGTTGTTTCAGCTGCTTCACTTCCATTTTTCGCAGTCCAGAATTTCTTAAGGCGATTAACTTTTCTCATTAGTGTAGTCTCTTTTACCTCTTTTATTCCTCTGCATGCTATTGCTTGACACAACAAACAGGTTTATCCTTTAGGCAATCTTTCATGCCGTACAACTTCGCATCACATGATTCTGCCTCTTTAGTGCATTGCCCGCCCCTGCCTGTGCAATCTGTCTGTTTTCCAAAAAAAGGGATTACCTTGCCGCTGGTACCTGCGAGTATGCCTATTATTATCAGAAGCACTATCAAAACAATCGCCGCAATAACTATCGTATTAAGCGATAGACTTTGCGCCTTTTTCATACATTCACCTCCCATCCTTTCTTCACCCTTAAATCCTTCCAGCCTCGAACAAGCAAAGTGTTTACAGTTTGCCTTTTTACAGCGCATACACTCACCGCTTTAGAACTTAAAGGCAATACGCAGTCATAATCACCAGCCCTGCCAATTTCAATCAGGTAATATTTCCAAATCCTGTCAACATCTTTTGGTGTGCATTTGTCGCTAAGAGTATAATGGAGAGAAATTCCAGATGCTTCGTACTTACATTTTGCTGCATCAACTCCTGCTTTGCCTAGAGCGGAAAAAACTTTATCTCTTTCGTCTTTCCCTGCTGGCGTTCTCAACGCCTTTAATTCACTCCTCTTTTGCGCATCAACGTCACATTCATTAAGACTGGTTGGATCCTTGCCCAACCCTTTAGTTACACACTTCCCATCAACGCCGCCTTTGTAAGTTTCTATATAAGCGTCGTCAAAAAATCCTGTTGTGGCCTTAGCCAAAAACAGCTCAGCGCCTGTAGAGCCAGCCCCTGCAAAAAGCCTAACCTCAAAGTCGTGTTTGCCGGTTAGTTGCGCTTCATCTTCTGGCGTCTTGAAAGACTTAAGCACACTGCTTTCATCCTTTTTGACAGGAAGAACAAATGGTGACTTCCCAAATTCAACTTTCTGATTCTCATCGCTTAGCTTGTTAAGCCATCTTGTGTGAAAATGAGAAACCTTATAGCTGCCTTCTTTTACCTTGTTCACACCAATCGGTATTTCCCAACTGAGGCTTAACTGACGGTTGTCAAGGCTTTCTGCCTTTAACATGCCTATTGCTGGCTTATTAATATTTGCCAAAAAGTCGTCAATCATTTTTGCCGTATCCTTTTCTCTTTTATCAAAGCTCTCGCCAGGGACAGGTTTCCAGCCGTACTTAAGGGCCAAAATCCCATATGGCGAACCCTTGGCAGCTTTAGGAGTAACAGAAGATTCCCATTGGCCCGATGGACCTCGGCTACAGTATAATGATTCGTAAATGGCAAAACTTTTGAAGTCACCCAACTTGTCCACTTGCGAAGCATAGCCATCTTCTGACTTAACAGTGCCTGTTATTTCATTGGCATTTTTCAGCATCAAAACCCTAGAGAACTTCTTGCTGAACTCGTCAACTCCGGCAGGGTCGCAGGCGTCGAAGTTGACCTTGCCACTTACTTCATCATAAGTTATGCAGTTACCACTATCCAACTCTCCCATTATTTTTTTAAGTGACACTTTTATGTCTGCCGGAGCAGTGCCAAGCGCATTATTTACCATCTTTTTTTTGCACTCAATAACATTACAATTACTGAAGAAAGAACCCTCGCAACCACTGATAGGCAGATTCAGCAGCTCAACAAAATCTTCCGTATAAAACTTATAAACAAGTGACTGCTTATCTTCCCCAAAGTTCTGGTCGCCCTTGCCCCTTATCGAAACAGTAGCACGGTACTCGCCGCCCTGAATAGGCTTTTTGACACCTTTTATCCAGTTGTTTAAAATTGCCGTAGTTGTGCTTCCATCATGAATTTCGTGAATTTCGCAGTCGAAGCCCTTAACATGTGCTATCTCTTCTTCCTTAATGTTTTCTTCTTGCGCCTGATCCCTGTAAGCTGTGCAAACGCTCCTCAAGGCGTCGTCTGGCAGCTGCTTGTAAGAAAAAATCACCTTAATATCACCCTCTTTCACAATTTTTTCGCCATCCTTATTCAAAGTAAAATAAGCCGCAAGTTCTTTTTTGTCATCCACGCCAAGTGCGATGGAGACTATTTTTGGGATTGAAATCAGGTCATTTAGGCCTATTTCTTCTGTAGCCTTGTTTGCAGTTTCAAAGCCGGCATTAGCGACTTTTCTGGGCAGCCCATAAAAATTTGCTATAAGCAGAATGGCAATCAGCGCAATAATCCCTTTAGCAGCAAATTTAAGGTCGCCTGCCTTGCCTGTCAAAAGTTCACCCATACATTCCTCTCAACTCTGCCTTAACACTTCTCCAAGTTTGCCTACCATTTCACCCAATTTGCCAGAGCCTATGCCAATTATTAAAAGAAGCACAACCAAAGCTATGAGTGACCAAATGAGCCACACAGGCATATCCCATTCACCTCTTTTGCTAATTCCAGCTGGCATTTCCGATTGAACCTTTGGCATCTTCGGTTAAATACTTTTTGATTAATTTATGTCAAAAATCACTGCTTTATCGGTATCTCATCGCATTTCAAAAAATCCCGCACATCCTTATTGTACGGCAGTAGTATGACTCCTGCCTGCCATTCGCTGTGAAGAGGGGGGGCTTTCACCAGCCCAAATCCAATGCCGGTACCACCTCCGGCTACAGCAGCTCCTGCTGCAACCCAACCTAACCCTCCAGTAAAAAAGCCAGCTACCGCCCCGCCAATAACAAATCCTGCGGTTCCAGCTATTTCTACAGCAACAATCTTATCCCACCACCCTGTGGACTTTGAATAAGTGAACAGGATAGCGTGCTGTGTTGAGGTGTCTATACTGAATGGTGTGTTTTTCAAAGCTCCTTTGACCTTTTCACCTGTGTCTATGTTAGTCACAGTCGTCTGCTCGCCTTCAGAAACCATTTCGCTTTTGAAATACTGGAAATAAGTCACTTTTTTCCCGGGGACAAACTCCTCGCTGAGGTACTGTGCAAAGCCGTCTATTTTTTTAGAAGGGTCTGTAAAGGTTATTTTGCTGCAAACAACGCAGTAGTGGTCTGTGCTGGCTCTTCTAGTCTCAAAAATATTGAGCTCGCCAGCCCCAAACTCGTCAAAGCAGTCAAACATGGCGCCCGCCAATTGTTTTTTAGCCCTTTCGGGGTTAGATGAGTCAATAGTTTTAAGTTGTACTGGGCACTTTATCGTGTCTGTTTGCGCGAGATTTATGCCAGCAATATTCAGCTTAGCATACTGCTGAACGCTTTCCTTGCACGTGTTTTTCTCTGCAATGTTAATAGTGGATTGGCCTGTGTTCTTAATTAGAACGAAAAAGACAATGCCTAGCGTGAGAACTGTAATCATCTTCACAAGCAAGGCAGTCTGGGCCTCACCTTTCTCAGCATTCACCATAGTTTAGCAGCCCTCAAAAAATTCAGTTAAGTTGGGTGCACTGGTCCTTTAGCTTTTCAATAGGTACATTAGCAACACCAACCTGATGTGTGAACGCATCAGCCGTTCCTTGTATTGCAAAGCCAACTACCTTCGCCCCCAAACAAGTGGGATTAACAAAATCAACAATATCAACAATCCTCCTGAAAGGGCCTAAAAAGCTCTTTATTGTTCCCTTCCCGGGACGATTGCTGCAGCCGACAATTTCACCGGCTTTGGCAGCTGCATCAGCAATGCTGTTGCCCCTGGCACTGTAATAAATAATTGCATACTGTGTGTTAACTGACAAATTTGACAATTTTTGTGGGTCTTTAGCAAAATCTGCTGCCTCATCAGGTTCTACATTGTAAAGATACTTAGCATACGTTTGCCTATTGGAACCGGTATTGTCCACAAGAAATTGGTTAAAATTGTCCAATGTTTGCTTGTCACCCTTATCTTTTTTAGCTTGGAGTTCCTCCTTTGCGGTTTTGTCAAAGGCTATATCGTAGCACATTATGCAGTGCTTATCCCCATCCAGCCTTGTAAACGCATCTATTTGACCCATTCCAAACATCTTCCAACAGTTCTCCAGGCTGTCGGCAATCACCGTCTTGAGCTTGTCCTCATAGTTCTTCCCATCAAACTTGCCCTCATTAAATTTGGTAACTGTCCTCCCATCTTGATTTTCAACACCATACTTCTCAACACTATCCTTCTTTACAACCAGATGAGTAGTATGGCAGTCCAAGTTAAGATCAATAGGGTCTGAAACTCTCGTGCCAAAGCTGCCAAACGTAATGGCTATAGACTTTGTATTAACACTGGCACGGCACGTTTCAATGTCTTTCTCTGATGCAAGTACAGTGTGAGCTTTTAGCGATACCACAAGATACACTATGATGACGACCACACCCAAGATAACACCCACGAGGGCAAAATCATACCCCTTTTTCCCGAGCCAAAACTTTCTGGCTCTCACGTCTCCTTTTCTTTGCCGCATCATATTATCTTCCTGTAAAGCTTGAACACTACGAGCAAGGTTATTATTATTAGCAATATTGCTAATAGTATTACGATTTTGACATCCTGACCTCTCTTACCACCAGCGCCTTTTTTTATTGAACCTGCGACGGCTGACACAACAGCGAAACTCATGAGTCAATTATTGAAAACCGCTTATATAAGGTTTTCGGAAATGTTTTGGAAAGAACAGAAAAGACGTTTAATTGCTTAGCAGCGGCTTGTTTGCCGGTACCCCCTTAGTTATAAAATCATCCAAAGGAACCTTGCCGTAAGCGGCATCGTACCGTAGCGGTTTGTTAGTTCCCTGGTCTAGTTTCTCTGCTGAAGCTCTTAAGTCCAGGAATTTTTTCCCTCCTTCTTCAGTTGCTGCCATACTTTCGAGTTGAGAATTCGGAAGTGTAACTAGCAACCGACTAAATTCTGGTTCCAAGACGGGAGCTTTTTGGTTTATAATAATATTAAGGTGAAGTTTATCAACTCCATTCTTGATCTCGGTAAACGGAGCTTTAGGGTCGTAAGGTATACGTTTCTTATCGTTAAGTATGAAACCTGCAAGCTTTGTTGCGTAGTGCAATTCTACCGGAGTTTTAGGAATTTCAGAACTGGGAGTAATCTCTACGTTAGGCGCTCC